>NZ_JBHXAY010000078.1:0-34710 GCF_042728775.1 Nocardia sp. NPDC060259 | reverse complement strand
ATCCCGAACAGGCCGGCATCGAAATTCGCCGCGCCGTCGAGGAATCCGCCCTCCCTGGTGAGTTCCACACCCCGCGATCGCGCGTCGAAGAGCTCCGACATGTCCCAGCCGCGGTCCACCGGGAACGGCGCGATCACGTCCCTGCCTTCGGTCACGAGCTGCCAGAGAGCCTCTGGCGAGTCGACGCCACCGGGGTATCGGCAGCTCATGGCGACGATCGCGATGGGTTCGTCGAACGCGGCCACCGCCTCCCGTGGTGTCTCCGTGGTGGCGGGCCCGCCCAGCACGGTGTCCAGCAGGAAACCGGCGAGATCCGCCGGATTCGGATAGTCGAACGCCAGCGTGGCGGGCAATCGCAGGCCGCTGGCGGTCGCCATCCGATTTCGGAACTCCACCGCCGTCAACGAGGTGAAGCCCAGATCCGCGAAGGCCGCGGTGGGGCCGACCGGTCGCGCGCCGTCGTAGCCGAGGACGGCGCCGACCTCACCCACGACCAGATCGAGCAGATACTTCTCCTGTTCCGGACGAGACAGTCCGGCGAGCCTACGAAGCAGGGACCGGCTACCGGCCCGCGCGCCACCGTTCACCCGGACAACCGATCGGACCAGGCCGCTGAGCAGGACATGCGCCGTGCCCTTCGCCAGCTGAGCGCGAAGCGCGACTGGATCCACTCGCATCGGGACGATGGCGGCACGATCGACCGCTCGCGCGGCGTCGAGCAAGGCGAGGCCCTCCGCCGGGGTCATGCCGACGATTCCCGACCGGTCGAGTCGCTCGACATCGGCCGCGGTGAGATCCGCCGTGAGCCCGTCGGCCCGAGCCCATCGTCCCCACGCCAGCGCGACGGCCGGAAGCCCCTGTGCCCGTCGAAGTTCGGCGAGCGCGTCGAGATAGGCGTTGGCGGCCGCGTACCCGGATTGTCCCGGCGTCCCGAGTGTTCCGGCGGCCGACGAGAAGAGCACGAAAGCCGCGAGGTCGCGGTCACGGGTCAGCTCGTGGAGGTGCCACGCCGCATCGATCTTGGGACGCAACACCGAGGCGATCCGCTCCGGTGTCTGCGCGGTGATGACGCCGTCGTCCAGCACGACCGCGGCGTGCACGACGGCGGTCAGGCGGGGCAACCGGTCGAGCAGGTCGCTCAGCGCGGCCCGATCGGCCACGTCGCACGCGAGGACGGCGACCTCCGCGCCGAGTGCAGTGAGCTCATCACGCAACTCCGGAGCGCCTGGTGCGTCGATTCCGCGCCTGCCCACCAACGCGAGACGCCGAACCCCGTGCGCGCTGACGAAATGCCGGGCCAGGTCGGCGCCGATGGTCCCGGTGCCACCGGTGATCAACACCGTACCGGCGGGATCCCAGGGCGCCGCGTCTCGCCGGTCCGCCCCCGGCCCCCTGGTGAGCCGGGGAACCAGCGCCATACCGTCTCGAACAGCCAGCTGCGGCTCGCCGCCGCGCACCGCGAGGGGCAGCAGCTCCGCCGACCTCGCGTCGTCATCGAGATCGGCAAGCACGAATCTGCCGGGGTGCTCGGACTGCGCGGATCTGACCAGCCCCCACAACGATGCCGCCGCGAGGTCACGGGTGTTCGGTTCGCCGGCGGTGGTCATGGCGTTCCGAGTCACGAACACCAACTGGGAATCGTCGAATTCCGCTGTGCCGAGCCAGGTCTGGACGACCTGCAAGCCCAGCGCCACCGTCGCGTGCGTTGCGTCGGGGTCCTGCAGGCCCGGCTGTACCGGCAGGAACACGAACTCCGGCACGGTCGAGGTTTCGGCCAGTGCGCCGAGGTCCGCCGGGGCGATGGTTCGCTGGTCCGCGTCGAACGCGGCTCGGTCGCCGTCCAGGGTGACCGGTTGCCAGTGCACGTGCAGCAGGTCGTCGGCCTGACGTGCCGAAGCCGGCATCTCGCGCAGGACGATCGACTCCGCGGTCAATACGGGGTGACCTTCGTCGTCGGTGATCCGGACCGACACGCCGGGCCCGGTGGCGGCCTTCCCGAGCCGGACCCGGAGTACCGACGAACCGCTGCGGTGCAAGGTGACGCCGCTCCAGGAGAAGGGCAGCAGTGGCCCGCCACCGGACGTCGTGAACGAGCCGAAGGCCACCGCGTGCAGGGCTGCGTCGAGCAAGGCCGGATGCACGCCGAACCGGTCGGCATCGCGAAGTGCGGCGATCGGGTTCACCTCGGCGAAGACCTCGTCGCCGAAACGCCACGCGCACGCCAGGCCCTGGAACGCAGGCCCATAGACCATTCCCAGGGCGGACAGCGTGCCGTAGAGCTCGTCGAGTTCGGCCTCGGCGACCGGTTGCGCGCCTGCCGGAGGCCACGGCGCGGCATCGGCGACTTGCGCCGAATCCCGCTGGGTGAGTATCGCATTCGCGTGACCGCGCCATGACGCGTCATCGTCGCCGACGATCTGCGAATGGATCGACAGCGTGCGGCGGCCGTGCTCGTCCACGGGCGCGACCACGACCTGGAGCCGCACCGCGCTCTCGGCGGGCAGGACCAGCGTCGACTCGAGCGTCATCTCCTCGATGTGGTCGAAGCCGTCGAGCGCACCCGCTCGCAGCGCGAGCTCGGCGAACGCGCTGCCCGGAAGCAAAATGGTGTCCCCAACCGCGTGATCGGCCAGCCAGGGATGCGTTCGCACCGAAAGGAGTCCGGTGATCACCGTTGCCTGGGAGTTGGCGAGCGACACCGCCGCCGCGAGCAGCGGGTGATCGACAGCCGCGAGCCCGACCGCACTCAGATCGCCTGGTCGCGCGGAGTTCTCCAGCCAGTATCGGGTGGCATCGAACGAGTAGGTCGGGAGCTCGACCAGGCGAGCGTCGACCCGTTCGAAGAGCGGTTTCCAGTCGACCGGCACACCGGCCGCGTGCAGCGCGGCCAACGACGTACGAAACCGCAGTCCGCCACCATCGTCGCGGCGCAGGGTCCCGGTCACCACCGCCTCGGCACCCACGGTCTCGGCGGTCTGCTCGATTCCGGCGGTCAGCCAGGGATGCGCGCTCACCTCGACGAAGGTCCGGAAACCGCGATCGATCGCGGTCCGGATGGTCCGATCGAATTCGACTGGCTCGCGGGCATTGAGGTACCAGTACTCCGGCCCGAGCTCCGCCGCCTCGCGGGTATCGGCCGTGACCGCGGAGTAGAAGGGGACCGTGCCGGGCAGTGGCTCGATTCCGGCGAGATCGTCGAGCAATCGGTCCCGCAGCGGCTCCACCCGATCGCAATGACTCGCGACCGTTCCCGGCAGCATGCGAGCCCGCAGGCCGTCGGCCGTGCAGGCCGCGACCAGCGCGAGCAGTCGCTGCTCGTCCCCCGCGACGACCGTCGTGGTCGGATTGTTCACCGCGGCGACCGTCAGCCCCGGATAGGAGCACAGGAGTTCCCGAACTTCGTCGACCGGCAGGCCGACCAGCGCGAGTGTGCCGTTTCCGACGAGTTCGTCGGCGAACAACCGCGACCGGCGCACAACGATGCGCGCCGCGTCGGCCAGCGAAAGTACACCCGCCACGCACGCGGCGGCGATCTCGCCCTGGGAGTGCCCCACCACCGCACCCGGTTCGACACCATAGGAACGCCACAGTTCGGCCAGCGACACCATGACCGAGAACAGCACCGGCTGCAGCACCTCGGTGCCTTCGGGCAGCGGTGTATCCCCGCGCAAGAGATCCAGCAGTGACCACCCGACCATCGGGTCGATCACCGCGGCGCATTCCGTGAGCCGCGCGGCGAAAACGGGTTCGGTGGCCATCAATTCGGCCACCATGCCCGACCACTGCCAGCCGTGGCCGGGGAAGACGAACAGCACGCCGCTCCGAGTCCGGCGCGCAGTGTCACGCGCGACGTTGTCCGCATGCCGCTCCGACGCGACAGCATCGAGCGCTGACAGCAGTTCGGTGCGGTCCTTCGCGACGACAACCGCGCGCTCGTCCAGCGGTGAGCGGGTTGCCGTCAGGGACAGCGCCACATCACGCGGTTCCTGCTCCGGGTGGGTGCCCAGGTGTTCGTGCAGCTGGGTCGCTTGGCGACGAACCGCCTCGGAATCCTTGCCCGACAACACGTACGGTAGAGCGACCGGTGCGCAGGCAGCCCGTTCCGGTGTTGTCGGAGCGGGCGCCTGCTCGAGAATCAGGTGGGCGTTGGTACCACTCACGCCGAACGAGGACACCCCCGCCCGGCGTGGCCCATCCGCGGCCGACCAGGCGCGCGCCTGCGACAACAGCCGGACATCTCCCGCGGACCAGTCGACATGCGGGGTCGGCACCTCCGCGTGCAAGGTCTGCGGCAGCACACCGTGCCGCATCGACATGACCATCTTGATGACGCCCGCTACGCCCGCTGCCGCCTGAGCATGGCCGATATTCGATTTGATCGAACCCAGCCATAGCGGGCTTCCGGCGCGGCGGTTCTTCCCGTAGACGTCGATGATGGCCTGCGCCTCGATCGGATCACCGAGAACTGTTCCGGTACCGTGCGCCTCGACGGCGTCGACATCCGCGGCCGTGAGACGCGCGTTGCCGAGTGCCTGCCGGATGACCCGGCGCTGCGCGGCACCGTTGGGGGCGGACAGACCGTTCGACGCCCCGTCCTGGTTCACCGCGGAACCACGGATGACAGCCAGCACCGTGTGCCCGTTGCGGCGCGCGTCGGACAGGCGCTCGAGCAGGAGCACACCAACGCCCTCGGCGAATCCGGTGCCGTCGGCCGCCGCCGCGAACGCCTTGCAGCGGCCGTCCGCGGCCAGGCCGCGCTGCCGGGATACCTCGATGAAGGGAGCGGGGGTGTGCATGACGGCCACTCCGCCGCCGAGCGCGAGTTCGCAGTCCCCACTGCGCAGGGCCTGCACCGCGAGATGGAGACCGACCAACGACGAGGAGCACGCCGTGTCCACGGTGACCGCAGGCCCGCTGAGCCCGAAGGTATAGGAGATCCGGCCCGACAACACGCTGCTCGCACTGCTGGTGAGCACCTCACCTTCGAGTGTGTCGCCCGTCGCGGCCAGGACGGACGGGTGCTCACCGGAACCGCCGCCGATGAACACACCGACGTTGCGTCCTTCCAGCGACAACGGCGCGATACCGGCTCGCTCGAACACCTCCCAGGCCGCGTGCAGCAGCAACCGCTGCTGCGGATCCATGGCGAGCGCTTCGCGTGGCGAGATCCCGAACAGACGCGCGTCGAAGGTCCCTGGATCATCGAGGAAGCCACCCGCTCTGGAGTAGCTGTGCCCGCGGGCCTCGGGATCGTCATCGAACAAGCGGCTCAGATCCCAGCCGCGGTTCGTCGGGAAGTCGCCGATCGCGTCAGCTCCTTCGGCGACCAGTCGCCACAGGTCATCGGGAGATCCGATGCCGCCCGGGTAACGGCAGCTCATGGACACGATCGCGATGGGCTCGGCCGCCGCGCCCGCGATACGCTCGTTCTGCTTGCGCAGTCGATCATTCTCGAGCAGGGACCGGCGCAGGGCCTCGGCGACGTCGCGCACTGACTTATCCACGTTTCTTCTACTTCCCATCACTCGTGTTCGCTGCGCTCGAAGGCCATGCGCACAAGTTCGTCGGTGTCCATCGCCAAGATGGCTTCGCTTGCGTCGTCGAATCCGGGCAGCTCGGTCGCGCCCGCGCCGAGGTCGAGCAGCAGGTCCAGCAATCCCGCCTGACGCAACCTGGCAACCGGGATGTCGCGCAGCGCTTCCCGGACAGCGGCTTCTTCCGGGTCTGCGGGCGGCTCGGTGGCCGGCTCGAGCACCAGCTCCGACGCCAGATATCGCGCCAAGGCGAGCGCGGTCGGATGGTCGAAGACAATCGTGGTCGGCAATGCCGCACCGGTCGCCGCCCCGAGCCGATTCCGGAGTTCGACCGCGGTGAGGGAGACCAGTCCGAGATCGAGCAGCTTGCTCTCGGGGTCTACCGCGGCCGGGTCGTTGTGCCCGAGCACCGCGGCGGCCTCGACACACACCAGCTCGAGCAACCTGCGTTCTCGTTCCAGCGGCGCGTACTCGGCGAGTTCAGCGGACAGGGCCGTGCGCACCGAGTCGGCGCCGACCATGTCGGCGCCCGCCATCAGCTCGCCCGCCGCCTCGGGGATTGCGGCCAGCAAGGGACTCGGCCGCGCCGACGTGAACACCGGTGCGAAGAGCCGCCAATCCAGGTCCGCGACCGTCGAGCAGGTCTCGTCCCGCTCGACGGCGGCCACCATCGCGACAATGGCCCGATCTGCCGCCATCGCTCGAATCCCCTGGCGCGCCAGCAGATCTCCCGCTCCGGCGATCATCCCGACGGTCCAGCTGCCCCACGCGATGGAGGTGGCCGGTCTGCCGTCGGCGCGACGGCGCAGGGCCAGTCCGTCCAGGTAGGCGTTCGCCGCCGCGTACGCCGCGTTCTCGGTGCTGCCCCAGGAAGCGGCGCCAGAGGAGAAGAGCACGAAAGCGTCCAGATCCGTGGTCAGCTCATCCAGATGCACGGCGCCGAGGACCTTCGCCGCCTGCGCGGCCGCCAGTTCAGCGGCCGTCAGCTCCGCGACAGGACCGCGGTGGTTGACCCCAGCGGCATGGATCACCGCCGAGAGCGGAGCGTCGGCCGGAACGGCGGACAGGACGGCAGCGAGCTGTTCGCGATCGGCCACGTCGCACGCGGCGATCGTCACCGCGGCGCCCAACGCACGAAGCTCGGCGGTGAGCTCCTCGGCACCCGGCGCACCGGCACCGCGGCGACTGGTGAGAACCAGCTGAGCGGCGCCGGCCCCCGCGGCCCATCGGGCCACCTGGGCG
This sequence comes from Nocardia sp. NPDC060259, assembly GCF_042728775.1. NCBI lineage: Bacteria > Bacillati > Actinomycetota > Actinomycetes > Mycobacteriales > Nocardiaceae > Nocardia > Nocardia sp. NPDC060259. Next base: position 27,934 of record NZ_JBHXAY010000078.1, on the reverse strand, counting down.
CCCACTTCTCCGGTACCGCCCGTGATCAATACCGTGCCGCGGGGCCGCCACTCGCGCACCCGCGGCGAATCGGCCAGCGGCACCCGGATCAGGCGACGCCCTGCGACACCGTGGGCGCGCACCGCGAGTTGGTCCTCGCTCGACGAGCTCAACAGCGCGGTGGCGACCTCCACAGCGTGGTCGCCGAGCTCAACGCCGCAGTCGAGGAGCCCGCCGAAGGTCCGGGGGTGCTCGAGTGCGAGCACCCGGCCGAGCCCCCAGACCTGTGCTTGTTCCGGTGATACCGGCGCATCCGTTGCTCCGGTGGAGACCGCCGACCGGGTCGAGAACCACAGGCGGCCGGGGACCTGCGCATCGATCCAGGCCTGCGCGACTGTCACCGCGAAGACCAGTGGTTCGGCGAGTTCCGCGCGTCCACCGTCCTCGGGGACCAAGGCCAGGACGCCATCGACACGCTCGAGCGCACGGAAGCGTTCAGCCAGCGCGGGTCGATCGACCACACCGTCGGGGAGCTCGATGGTCAGTAGTCGCGCCCCACTCGCGCCGAGCGCACGCACCACCGGGGCGAAGGGCTCGTTGTCGCTTCCCGCGCGCGACAGCACCAGCCACGTCGCGGTCCGCTGTTTCGCCGCAGCCGAGTGGACCGGCACCCAGGATTCCCGGTATCGCCACGTGTCGACGACACCCTCGCTCCGGGTACGGCGACGCCACTCCGACAGCGCGGTGACGAACTCTGGCACCCCGGCCCCGGCCGGTTCGATGTCCAGCAGCGTCGCGAGGGAATCCAGATCCCGCGCTTCGATGTTCCGCCAGAAGTCGGCCGTTACCGGATCTTCCTGTGGCAGCGTGTCTTCCCGCGCCTGCGTCGCCAGCCAGAACCGGCGACGCTCGAACGCGTAGGTCGGCAACTCGACGATCCGGCCGCTCGGGAACAGCGGATCCCAGCGCACGGGTCCCCCGTGCGCATGGACCTGCGCCAGCGAGGTGACAAGCCGCGTCGGCCCCCCGTCGTCACGACGCAATGTCCCGGTGGCGACCACGTCGGCACCTTCGGCCTCCGCGACCTGCTCGACACCGAAGGTCAGGACGGGATGCGCACTGTTCTCGATGAAGAACCGGTATCCCTCGCGCACCAGCGATTCGATCGCCGCCGCGAATTCCACCGGCCGCCGCAGATTCTCGATCCAGTAGGCCGCGTCGAGCTCCGCTCCGTCCAGAAACTCACCACGGACCGTGGAGAAGACCGGGATTCGTCCGCGGCGCGGCGCGATCCCCGCCAGCGTGTGTGCCAGATCCGCGGCGACCGCGTCCACCTGCACGGAGTGCGAGGCGTAGTCCACTTCGATCCTGCGTGCGCGTACCTCGGCGGCGGCGCATTCGGCGAGCAGCGCGTCCAAAGCGGTGTTCTCGCCCGAAACCACAGTCAGCTCGGGACCGTTGATCGCCGCCACCGACAGCCGCCCGTCGAACCGGGCGATCAGTTCCGACACCCGCCGGGCAGGCAGCGCGACCGAGACCATCCCGCCCCGGCCCGCCAGGCGCTCCGCGATCAGTCGGCTGCGGCCGACGACCACGCGTACGGCATCGTCCAGCGACAGGGCACCGGCCACGTATGCCGCCGCGATCTCGCCCTGCGAGTGGCCGACCACCGCCTGCGGGATCACACCGAACGACTCCCACACCGCCGCGAGCGACACCATCACCGCGAACGACGCGGGCTGAACGACATCCACCCGGTCCAGGGAGGCGTTGTCGCCGGCGGTGATCACGTCCAGCAGGGACCACCCGGTCACCGCATCCATCGCCGCGGCGCACTCGGCCATGCGCGCTGCGAAAACCTCGGAGAAACCGAGTAGGGCACGCCCCATACCGACCCATTGCGAGCCCTGACCAGGGAATACGAACGCTATCTGGCCGGGACGGGACACACCCGTGACAACATTCGGCGCACCGGTGTGGTCGGTGATCGCCGCCAGACCCGCGCAAAGCTCCACCACCCCTCGTCCGATCACCACCGCACGATGGGGCAGATTCGCGCGTGCCACATCCAGCGAATGCGCCACATCAGACGTCGCGGCGTCCGTGTCCGCGAGGAACGCCGAGAGTCGTGTGGCCTGTGCCGCCAGCGCGGTCCTCGACCGCGCGGACACCAGAATCGGTACCACCACGGCATCGTCCTGATCGACGGCAGGCACCGCGGGCACCTGCGCCTGCTCCAGAATCACGTGCGCGTTGGTGCCGGAAACCCCGAAAGACGACACTCCGGCCCGCCGGGGTCTGCCCAGCTCGGGCCACGGACGCGACTCCGTGAGCAACTCCACGCCGCCGCTTGACCAATCCACCTGTGCGGTGGGCGTATCCACGTGCAGTGTCCTCGGCAACACCCCGCGTCGGATCGCCTCGACCATCTTGATCACACCGGCGACACCCGCAGCCGCCTGCGTGTGACCGATATTGGATTTGATCGAACCCAGGTGGAGCGGATGAGCCCGGTCCCGGCCGTAGGTCGCCAACAACGCCTGGGCCTCGATCGGATCACCCAGGGTGGTGCCGGTACCGTGTGCCTCCACCACGTCGACGTCAGCGGCGGACAACCCCGCGCTGTCGAGGGCCTGCCAGATGACCCGCTGTTGCGAAGGCCCGTTCGGTGCGGTCAATCCATTCGACGCCCCGTCTTGATTGACCGCGCTGCCGCGCACCACGGCCAGCACCGGATGCTCATTGCGCAGTGCGTCGGAGAGCCGTTCCAGCAACAGCACTCCGGCGCCCTCGCCGAACACCGTGCCGTTCGCGCCCGCCGCGAACGGCCGGCACCGCGCATCGCGGGAGATGCCGTCCTGCCGCGAGAACTCGGTGAACACGCTCGGGGTGGCGAGAACCGTCACCCCGGCAGCGAGGGCGAGCCCGCATTCCCGGTTGCGTAGCGCGTTCACCGCGAGATGCAGGCTCACGAGCGAGGACGAGCAGGCGGTGTCGATGGTGACCGCGGGGCCCTCCAGCCCGAAGCTATAGGCCACCCGGCCGGACACCACACTGCCGGACGTGCCGGTGGCCAGAAAGGCGGCGACCTCTTCCGGGACCGTGGCGGCACCGGCCGCGTAGTCGTGGTACATCACACCGGCGAAGACACCGGTCCGGCTGCCGCGCACCGAGAGTGGGTCGATCCCCGCCCGCTCGAACGCCTCCCACGACAGTTCCAGCAGCAACCGCTGCTGGGGATCCATCGCCAACGCCTCGCGTGGCGAGATGCCGAACAGTTCGGGATCGAAGTCGCCTGCGCCGTCGATGAATCCACCCGCGCCATCCTGCGTGCCGGTGAACGCCGACCAACCGCGGTCCGCCGGAAATCCGCTGATCGCGTCACGGCCTTCGACGACCAGATCCCAGAGATCGCCGGGAGATTCGACACCGCCCGGATACCGGCAACTCATCGCGACGATCGCGATCGGCTCCCGTGCCGCCGCCTCGGTGTCGGCGAGATGCTGTTTGGTCTGCAGCAATTCGGTGGTGGCACGCCGCAGGTAGGTGCGCAGCTTCTCCTCGCCGTCCATTACGTCCCCCATCAGACTGTTCCCAGGTTGTCGTCGAGCAGGTCGAAGAGCTCGTCATCGCTAGCGGTGGTGAGATCGGCTGCCGCGGGCGACGCGGCCACGTCGTCTCCCCACCCGTCCGCGAGCGCGCGCAGGCGGACACGGGTCTTCGATTGATCCGATCCGGCCGACTGCTGTTCCCGCAGCAGCGCTTCGAGGAGATCCAGGTGAGCGCCGAGTTCGGTACCGACATCGGCGCCGAGCCCCAGTTCCCGGTCGAGATGCGCCGCCAGCGCCGTCGACGTCGGATGGTCGAAGACGAGCGTCGGGGGCAGAGTGAGCCCGGTGCGTATCGCGATCCGGTTACGCAGATCCACCGCGGCGAGCGAATCGAACCCCAGATCTCGGAACGACTGGCCGGCATCTACCGCGTCCGACGTCGAATGGCCCAGTACCGCGGCCACTTCGGCCCGCACGGTTCTGCCGAGCTCCGCCAGCCGGCGTTCCGGCGTCATCCGGGCCAACCTGTGCATCAGGGCATCCGGCTGCTCGCCCTCTCCGGCCGCTACCCGCCTGCCCGAGCCTCGCACGACCGAGCGCAGCAGTGGCGGGATCGGACCCTCGATGGCGGGCAGCCGCATCGGCACCAGCAGGGCCGCGTCGATCGAGGCCGCGGCGTCGAAAAGACGCAGTCCCTCGCCTACCGACAACGAGTTCGCCGAGCCGGCCTGACCGCCGGCCCACATTCCGGCATCCCAGCGGCCCCATGCCAACGAGATCGCGGGCAGTCCCGCGGCCACCCGCCGGTGCGCGAGCGCATCGAGGAACGCGTTGGCGGCGGCATAGTTCGCCTGCCCCGGGGTACCGAAAACACCTGCCGCGGAGGAGAACAGCACAAAGGCGGTCAGCGGCATCCCGGCGGTCAGCTCGTGCAGGTTCCATGCCGCATCGACCTTGGGACGCAAGACGTTCGAGACCCGATCCGGTGTCATCGCGGTCACCACACCGTCGTCCAGGACGCCTGCCGCATGCACGACACCGGTGAGCCGCACGCCATCGAGTAGACGGCTGACGGCCGATCGGTCCGACAGGTCACATGCCGCGATTCGGACCGATGCGCCGAGCCCGGTCAGTTCGTCGGACAGTTCACCGGCCCCCGGTGCGTCAGCGCCCCGTCGGCTCGTCAGAAGCAGTTCCCGGACACCGTGGACGGTGACCAGATGCCGAGCGACCTCGGCTCCCAGCGCACCGGTAGCGCCGGTGACGAGCACCGTACCGCTCGGATCCCACGCGAATTCGGCCCGCTGACTCGATATCGCAGGCAACAGCCGGGGCGAGTGCAGCGCGTCGCCGCGAATCCTGGTCTGCGGCTGTCCCGTGTGGATCGCCGCGGACAGCGTCGCGCCCGTGAGTCGATCCCAGTCCACGAGCGTGAACCTGCCTGGGTGTTCGGCCTGCGCGGACCGGAGGAAACCCTGAACCGCCGCGCCCGGCAGGCTGCCGGACTCGGTGAGAACCACCAGCCGCGACCGCGCGAATCGCGGATCGGTCACCCACGTGTGCACGAGCCTGGAGATCCGCGCCACGGACTCGTGCGTATCCGTCACCGGATCCGCCGCGTCACCGATCGTGACCAGCACGACATCCGGAGTCGCGTCGACTTCGGAAAGATCTGCGACACAACGCACTTCGTCGCCGTCGCGCCGCAGGGCCTCGGGCACCGCGTTGCTGTCGTCACCGAGTACCAGCCAGGAACGGTCCCGGCCCGCGGCGGCCGATACCGGCGTCTCGGTCCAGTCGACCCGGTACATCGCATCGATCGCGGCGGCTCTCGGCGCGAGCTGCTCGGTGTCGACAGGACGCAGGGTCACGCTGTCCACGGTCGCCACCGGAGCTCCGGACGGGTCGGCCATGCGCACCGCGAATCCATTGTCCGCCCGTGTGATCGCCACCCGCAGTACCCGCGCGCCGGTCGCGTGCAGCGATACTCCGCTCCACGAGAACGGAACATGGACGCCCGCCGTCGGCGATAGCTCCGCACCGAGCGCCGCGCCGTGCAGTGCGGCATCCAGCAACGCCGGATGCAGGATGAACGTGTCCGCCGCGAGATCATCGGGCAGCGCCACCTCGGCGAAGAGATCGCCGCCACGCCGCCACGCCGCCCGGACCCCGCGGAACGCGGGACCGTAGTCCAGGCCCGCTGTCGACAGGTTTCGATACAGCTCCGGCACATCCAGCACCGTCGCCTCGACCGGCGGCCACTCCGTCGGCGCCGATTCGGGGTCGTCGCCCCCTGACCGCGCCGTAGCGGTGACGTGCCGAGTCCACGGCTCGTCGGCGCCGGCCTCTTCCGGCCGGGAGTGCACGGTGATCACGCGGCGACCGGTATCCGCCGCCTCGCCGACGGATACCCGGAGCTGAACCGCGACGGTCAGCACCAGCGGAGCTTCCAGCATCAGTTCCTCCAGCAGGTCACAACCGACCTGATCCGCGGCACGCACGACGAATTCGACGAACACGGCACCGGGGACCACCACCAGACCCCCTACCCGGTGATCCCGCAGCCACGGCTGACCATCGAGCGACAGGCGACCGGTGAACAACACCGCACCGGAATCCGGCAGGGACACCGCGGCGGAGAGCACCGGGTGGGCTGTCGCGCTGACGCCGTAACCCGCGGCGTCGGTGAGTTTCGGCCCGCCCTGTGGCCAATACCTGCTGCGCTGGAACGCGTACGTCGGTAGTGACACCGAGCGGGTCGCCGCGGGCAGGGCCGCCCGCCAGTCGACCGGCCTGCCACCGACCTGCAGCTCCGCGAGTGAGGTCAGCAGTCTGCGCATCCCACCGTCGTCACGGCGCAGGGTTCCGACCGTGACCAGATCCGCGTCGAGCTGGTCGATGCCCGCGATCAACAGTGGGTGCGGGCTGATCTCGACGAAGAACCGGAACTCGGCATCGACGAGCGTCCGCAGCACCGGCTCGAACAACACCGTCTGCCGGAGGTTCCGATACCAATAGTCGGCACCGAGCTCCGAACCGTCGATGACCCCACCTGTCACCGTGGAGAACACCGTGATCGTGCTCGGCCTGGCCGAAATCCCCGTGAGCAGCTCGGCCAGTTCGGCCGCCAGCGGCTCGACATGGCGGGAGTGCGACGCGTAGTCGATACCGATCCGGCGAGTCCGGATCCCCCGCTCCGCGCAGGCTTCGATCAATTCGTCGAGCTCGGCGTTGCCACCGGAGACCGAGGTCAGCTCTGGACCGTTCACCCCACCGATATCCAGCCCGGACCCGATGGCGTCGAGCAGGCGCCGCGTCTCGTCGACCGACAGCGCGACCGAGACCATGCCGCTGTGGCCGGACAACCGGTCCGCGATCAGCTTGCTGCGCAGCACGGCGATTCGAGCGGCGTCGGAGAGACTCAGTGCCCCCGCGAAACACGCCGCGGCGAGCTCGCCCTGCGAATGTCCGACGACCACGTCGGGCTCGACCGCGTGTGCTCGCCATACCTCCGCGAGTGAGACGAGGATCGCGAACCACACCGGCTGCAGAATGTCGGTGCGTTCCAGCGGCGGCGCGCCGTCGGCGCCGCGCACCACATCGAGCAGCGACCAACCGGAGACCGGATCCATCGCCGCGGCGCATTCGGCCATGCGCGCCGCGAAGACCGGTGAACGCTCCAGCAGTTCCCGCCCCATCCCGGCCCACTGTGACCCTTGGCCGGGGAAGACGAAGACGGTCTTGCCGTCGCGAGCCCGCCCACCGCCGCGGATGAGTCCCGGCGCGGAATCACCGGACGCCAGGTCCGACAGTCCGGAGGCTATCTCGGCACGAGTCTCCCCGACGACGACAGCCCGGTGGTCGAACACGGCCCTGGTGGTGGCCACGGCGCGCGCCAGATCGGCCGGACCGACCGAGGCATCGTCTCGAAGCAGCGCCGAGAGTCGATCCGCCTGTGCGCGAAGCGATTCGGGCGATCGCGCGGATACCGGCAAGGCGACGGCCGACCGCGAGGCATCGGGCTCGAAGACCTCGGGCTCGGCGACCGGAGTCGCAGCCACCTGCTCCAGGATCACATGCGCGTTGGTGCCGCTGAAACCGAAGGACGACACCGCGGCCCGACGCGGGCGACTCGATTCCGGCCACGTCTTGGCCTCGGTGAGCAGCTCCACCGCGCCCGTCGACCAGTCGACATGCGGTGTCGGCTGGTCGACGTGCAGCGTGCGCGGCATGACGCCGTGTCGCATCGCCTGCACCACCTTGATCACGCCGGCGACACCGGCGGCCGCCTGGGTGTGACCGATGTTCGACTTCAGGGAACCCAGCTGGAGCGGCCGATCGTTCGGCCGGGCACTGCCGTAGGTGGCCAGCAGTGCTTGCGCCTCGATGGGATCGCCCAGCGTTGTGCCGGTTCCGTGCGCCTCGACCAGGTCCACGTCGGCGGTGGACAGCCCCGCGTTGGCCAGTGCCTGACGGATGACGCGTTGCTGCGCCGGACCGTTCGGCGCGGTGAGCCCGTTCGAGGCTCCGTCCTGGTTGGTCGCCGAGCCACGGACCACGGCCAGCACGGGGTGACCTTGGCGACGGGCATCAGCCAGTCGCTCCACGAGCAGCACCCCGACACCCTCGGACCATCCGGTTCCATCGGCACTCGCCGCGAACGCCTTGCATCGGCCGTCGGCGGCGAGACCGCTCTGGCGCGAGAATTCCGCGAACGGGCCTGGCGTCGCCATGACCGTCACACCGCCGGCCAGTGCCATCGTGCATTCTCCGGACCGCAATGCCTGCGCGGCGAGATGCAGCGCGACCAGCGAGGACGAACACGCCGTGTCCACCGTGACCGCGGGCCCTTCGAGACCGAACGTGTACGCGATTCGACCCGATGCCACGCTCGCCGAGCCGCCGGTCCCGAGATAGCCGACGAGGTCGTCGTCGTCCTGCACCAAACCGGTGTAGTCGTGGTACATCACACCGGTGAAGACCCCGGTGCGACTGCCCTTCAGCGTGCCGGGATCGATTCCGGCGCGCTCGAACGTCTCCCAGGTGGTCTCGAGCAACAACCGCTGCTGAGGGTCCATCGCCAGGGCCTCGCGTGGCGAAATGCCGAAGAAACCCGCATCGAAATCGGCGACGTCGTACAGGAATCCGCCGTGTCGAACCATGTCCTGGCTCGATGGGACCCGCCAACCGCGATCGTCCGGGAACACCGCGACCGCGTCGGTGCCGTCCACGACGAGCTGCCACAGCTCCTCGGGTGAGGTGACGCCACCCGGATAGCGACAGGCCATCGCGACGATGGCGATCGGTTCGTCGAGTTCGGCGGCCGGCTCGGCCGTGGATTCGGCACGCACCGCGTCCTCGGCAGGCCGGTCGAACAGCTCGCCCTGCAGGTACAGCGCCAGGGACGCGACCGCCGGATAGTCGAATACCAGGGTCGAGGGCAGGCGCAGACCGGTCGCCGCACCGATCCGATTACGGAACTCCACCGAGATCAGCGAGTCGAAGCCGAGATCGGCGAACGACGCGTCGCGCTCGATCGACGGCGTGCCATCGTGCCCGAGGACGGCGGCGGCGTGCTCCCGAATCAGGTCGAGCAGTGCGTCCAACCGCTCCGTCGGCCGCAGGCCGGACAACCGGCCGGTGAGTACTCGACCGCCGTCTCCGGCGGCGGCGACCCGCCGGTTGCTCGTGGGAACAAGGTGACGTAGTAGCGCCGGAACCGTCGGCTGAGCACGCATCGCCGCGAGGTCGAGGCGAGCGGGCATGAGCACCGTGTCGTCGAGCGCGAGCGCACGGTCGAACAGCGCGAGGCCTTCGGACTCGGTCAGTGCCGCGACTCCGGAACGGTCATGGCGGGTCCGCACCGCGTCGTCGAGACGGGTGGCCATTCCACCGTCCCACAGCCCCCAGGCCAGCGATTTCGCCGAGAGGCCGTGCCGTACGCGAGAATGCGCGAGCGCGTCGAGAGCCGCGTTGGCGGCCGCGTAGTTGGCCTGACCCGGGTTGCCCACGATGCCCGCCGCGGACGAGAACAGCACGAACGCGGCGAGATCATGATCGAGTGTCAACTCGTGCAGATCGACCGCGGCCATGACCTTCGGCGCGAGCACGGCGGCGAGCCGGTCCGGAGTCAGAGCGGTGACCACACCGTCGTCGACCACACCGGCGGTGTGCACGACCGCGATCAGCGGGTGCGCGTCCGGAATCGACGACACGACCTTCGCGAGCTCGTCGCGATCCGTGACGTCGCATGCCGCCACCCGTACCTCGGCGCCGAGGGAGGTCAACTCGGCCGCCAGCTCGGCCGCGCCAGGGGCCTCCGGGCCACGCCTGCCGATGAGCACGAGGTTGCCGACGTTGTAGGCGCGCACCAGGTGCCGCGCGACGGCCGCGCCCAGGCTGCCGGTGCCACCCGTGATCAACACGGTTCCGTTCGGGTCCAGCTCGAGCGTGCTCGCTTCGGCCGCGGGTACTCGGACGAGTCGTGGAACATAGATACTGCCGGCTCGCACCGCACACTGTGGCTCGTCCGTGTCCGGTACCACGACGAGATCATCTCGGCTGTCGATCAGCCGGAATCGGCCTGGATGCTCGGCCTGCGCCGAGCGCACCAACCCCCACACCGCGGCCGCGGCCGGATCGATGCTGGAGTCGTCACCGACCAGCGCCGCCCCACTGGTCACGATGACCAGTTCGGAATCACGCAGTCGATCGTCGGCGAGCCACCGCTGTATCACGCTCAGCGCGCGGTCCGTGGCCGCGGCGATCGCCCCGGCGAGATCGGCGTCGGCGGAAGCGGAGGCGAAGTCGACGGCGAACCGAGGCGGAATCGGGCCACCCGCGGCGATGTCGTCGAACAACCCCGACAATCCGGAATGACGACGAAGCCCCTCCGCCGTCGGCGCCGTCGTTGGGGACCATTCGACCCGGAACAGGGAATCACCGGTCGCGCTCAGCTGCCGACGATCGACCGGACGAAGCGTGAGCGTGTCCACCCGGAACACGGGTTGTCCGTCCGGATCAACGGCGGAGACGGTCAGTGCGCCCGGACCGTTCGGGGTGATCCGAACCCGCAGCCGCTCGGCGCCGACCGCGAACAAGGACACCCCGTTCCAGGCGAAGGGTAGCCAGGTACCCTCGCCCACAGGTCCGAGATCGGCCGCGCCTGCCCCGTGCAGCGCCGCATCGAGCAGTACCGGGTGCACAGCGAAACGTCCGGCCGCGTCGGACATTTCGTCGGGCAGCTCCACCTCGGCGAAGACCTCGCCGCCGCTGGTCCAGGCTGCCCGGACACCACGGAACGATGAGCCGTAGTGCAGCCCGCCCGCGGCGAATCCCGCGTACAGCTCATCGACCGGCAGGGCGATGGCGCCCGCGGGGGGCCACACCACGCTCTCGGTTGCCCCGGATCGGGAGTCGCGAGTCAGCAGTCCGGTGGCATGCCGGGTCCAGGGCGAATCGTCGTCACGGCGGGAGTAGAGGTTCACAGCGCGGTCCCCGCTCTCGGTGGGCGGGTCGACCACCAACTGGACCTCGAGACCACCGGTCTCCGGAAGGAGCATCGGGGCCGCCATCGTCAATTCGGCGACCTGCGGGCAGCCGATTCGAGCACCCGCGGCCAGCGCCAATTCGACCTGCACGGCACCCGGCACGACCGCGGTACCGGAGACTTCGTGATCGGCCAGCCAGGCATGCGTCCTGCGTGCCCACCGACCCGACATGATGAGCGTGTCGGGTTCGGCGAGAGAGACTGCCGTACCGAGCAGTGGATGGCCACCCGTAGCAGATCCGCCCGCAGGCAACGGCGCCTGCGACGGCCAGTAACGACGATGCTGGAACGGGTAGGTCGGCAGATCCACACGTCTCCGGTGCCCGGCTGGGAAATGCTCGGTCCACGCCACGCGCACGCCGTGTGTGTGCAGTCGGCCGAGCGCCGAGTACAAGGTGTCGAGCTCCGGACGATCCGATCGCAGCGCCGCCACGGCGAGCACCTCACCCGCGTTCTCGTGGACGAGGGCGGTCAGCGTTCCGCCCGGCCCCAGCTCCAGAAACGCCGTGACCCCCTCACCCACAAGCGCCGCGGCACCATCACCGAAACGCACCGTCTCCCGCACCTGCCGCACCCAATACCCCGGCTCGCACACCTCCCCCGACACCAACCCACCAGTCACATTCGACACCAACCCGAAACGGGGAGCACCGAACTCGACCCCCGCGCAAACCTCGGCGAACTCCTCGAGCATCGGCTCCATCAACACCGAATGAAACGCATGCGACACCCGCAACCGCGACACCCGACGACCCAAACCCCGGAAATGCTCCACCACCGACTCCACCGCACCACCCACACCCGAAACCACCACCGACTCCGGACCATTCACCGCCGCGATACCCACACCCTCCGACAACACCGCCAATACCTCGGGCTCCGAGGCCTGCACCGCCACCATCACCCCACCCGACGGCAACCCCTGCATCAACCGACCCCGCGCCACCACCAACCGCGCCGCATCCCCCACCGAGAACACACCCGCCACACACGCCGCGGTGATTTCACCCACCGAATGACCCATCACGAAATCCGGTACCACACCCAAAGACTCGACCAACCCGAACAACGCCGACTCGACCGCGAACAACGCCGGCTGCGCGAACTCGGTCCGCCCCAAAACCCCCTCGTCACCCTCGAAAACAATGTCTCGCAACGACCGGCCCAACAACGGATCCACCACCGCGCACACCTCGTCGAACACCGACGCGAACACCGGAAACGCCGCATACAACTCACGACCCATCCCCACCCGCTGCGAACCCTGACCCGAGAACAACACAGCCGAGCGACCTTCCGGCACGATCGCCGTTGTCTCGCCGGTCGCCACTCGCCGCAACCCCCCGATCAGGTCGTCCCGGTCCCGTCCCGCCACCACGGCCCGGTGGTCGAGCGCCGCGCGGCCGGTGGCCAGTGACCACGCCAGATCGGTCACGGCCACGTCTCGATCGGACTCGATCAACGACAGGATCCGCAGGGCCTGCGCTCGCAGTGCCGCGGACGTCTTGCCGGCGAGCAGCAGTGGCGTTCTCGGCAAGTCGGCGGAAGTCCCTGGGTCGGTCCGGGGCCCCTGCTCCAGCACGACATGTGCGTTGGTCCCGCTGAACCCGAACGACGACACTCCGGCTCGGCGCGGCCGTCCTTCCTCGGGCCACGCGCGGGCCTCTGTCACCAGTTCCACCGCGCCCGAGGCCCAGTCGACGTGTGACGTCGGTTCATCCACGTGCAGCGTCGCGGGCAGCGTCGCGTTGCGCATCGCCTGGACCATCTTGATGATTCCGGCAACGCCGGCGGCGGCCTGGGTGTGACCGATGTTCGACTTGATCGATCCCAGCGCCAGTGGCCGGGTGCGCTCCCTGCCGTAGGTGGCCAGCAATGCCTGAGCCTCGATCGGATCGCCCAGCGTCGTTCCGGTCCCGTGCGCCTCCACCGCGTCCACGTCCGCGGCGGACAACCCCGCGTTGGCCAGCGCCTGCTGGATGACGCGCTGCTGTGCGGGCCCATTCGGCGCGGTCAGTCCGTTGGACGCGCCGTCGGAGTTCACGGCGGTGCCCCGCACCACGGCGAGCACCGGATGTCCGTTGCGTCGCGCGTCCGAAAGCCGTTCCAGCAGAAGCAGTCCTACGCCCTCCGACCAGCTGGTGCCATCCGCGCTGTCCGCGAACGACTTGCACCGGCCGTCGGGAGCCAGCCCCCGCTGTCTGCTGAATCCGATGAACGACACCGGGGTCGACATCACGGTGACACCACCGGCGAGAGCGAGCGAGCATTCACCGTTCCGCAGCGCCTGCGCCGCCAGATGTACCGCGACCAGCGACGATGAGCACGCTGTATCGATGGTCACCGCTGGGCCTTCCAACCCGAACGTGTAGGCGACCCGCCCCGACACCACGCTGGCGGCGGTGCCGGCGCCCGCGTGCCCGGACAGCTCGTCGGCTCCCTCCTGGAACAGACTCGCGTAGTCCCCGTACATCACGCCCGCGAAGACTCCGGTGCTGCTGCCACGCAGTGATACCGGGTCGATTCCACCCCGTTCGAAAGCCTCCCAGGTGGTTTCGAGCAGCAGCCGCTGCTGCGGATCCATCGCGATCGCTTCGCGTGGGGAGATACCGAAGAGCGCCGGATCGAAATCGGCCACGTCGTCGAGAAACCCGCCCTCGCACGTGTAGCTGGTGTTGGGTCGTGCGCCGGTGGGGTCGTACAGAGCCTCGGTATCCCAGCCGCGGTCGACCGGGAAATCGGAGATGGCGTCACGCTCGGCGGCAAGCAGGTCCCACAGGTCCTCCGGCGACCGCACTCCACCGGGATAGCGGCAGCTCATCGCCACAATGGCGATCGGCTCGTCCACCGGCGTCGCGGTCGCGCGAAGCGGTGCGAGATCGGAGCTCCGGTCGAGCAAGGTGTCGAGAACGAACTCGGCGAGCGCGTTCGGTGTGGGATGGTCGAAAACCATGGTGGGCGGCAGGCGAAGGTCGGTCACCGCGCCGAGCCGGTTACGAAGTTCGACCGCGGTGAGCGAATCGAAGCCGAGATCGGCGAAAGGACGGTTCGGGTCGATCGCACCGGCACCCTCGTGTCCCAGTACCGCCGCAACCTGGGTTCGGATCAGGTCAACGACCCTGCGCCGCTGCTCATCCGGGCTCGCGCCCGCGAGCACCAGCCGGGAACGCCGGGACCCGCGCCGGGATCCAGCGCCGATCAGGGACCGTAGCAGGGGTGATGAATCCGACCGCAGAGCCGTGAAATCCAGCCTGACCGGTAGTGGAGCCGGGTCGCCGGTCCGCATCGCCAGGTCGAACAGAGTCGTGCCCAGTGCCGCCGAGATCGGCTGAACGCCCGCCTGCCTCGACCGGCGGATCTGGGTTTCGTCCAGCGTCGCCGCCATTCCCGCGTCACCCTCCCAGGGACCCCAGCCCAGCGCGGACGCGGGCAGACCCTGTGCCCTCCGCCAGCTGGCGAAGGCGTTCAGGAACGCGTTGGCAGCGGCGTAGTTCGCTTGCCCCGCCCCACCGAAAGTGCCTGCCGCCGAGGAGAACAACACGAACGCGTCCAGGTCGAGCGAGACGGTGAGGTCGTGCAGATGCAGCGCGGCATCGACTTTCGGGCGCATCACCGCGTGCAACCGTTCCGGGGTGAGCGCGGCCACCACGCCGTCGTCGAGCACGCCTGCGGCGTGCACGACCGCGACAAGCGGGCGGTCGGCCGGAATACGGGCGATCAGTGCGGCCAGCGAGTCGCGGTCGGTGACGTCGCAGGGCGCGGCGACCACTTCGGCTCCGAGCTCGGCCAGTTCTGCGATCGCGTCCTCGGAAACGCCGCGACGGCTCACCAGAATCAGGTGGCGTACTCCGTGCTCGACCACCAGGTGCCTGGCGATTTCGGTACCGAGGGCACCGGTGGCACCGGTCAGGAGCACGCTGCCATTCGGGTTCCAGTCCGCCGGTGCGGCGGCCGGAACCTCGGCGCGCCGCAACCGCGGGACCCGGATCGCACCCCCCGACAGGGACAGTTCCGGTTCCTCCTGCTGTGCCAGCGCAGCGGGCAACGCGGACTCGCTCTGCTCGTCGACATCGACAAGCAGCAGCCGACCGGGGTACTCGGCCCTGGCCGCACGGACGAGACCCCATACCGCGGCGTTGCGGAGGTCCACCGTGTCGTGGTCCCCTGCCGCGCCGCGCGTGAGGAAGGCGATCCTTGTCGCGGCGAATCGGTCATCGGCCAGTACTGACTGCAGGTCGTCGAGGGCGCGTGCCGTCTGCGCGCGCGCCGCCACCGCGACATCGGCATCCGAGGAATCGGGCAGGTAGGACAGCACGACCAGATCGGGCACCGGCGCACCGGCATCGATCGCGGCGATCAGTGCCGCCCGGTCGGCGTAACGGCGGCCCGGGAGTTCCGGTGCGTCGCCGACGCTCGCCCATGCGGAGCTGTCGTCGGCCGCTCGGACCGACAGGTTCGTGGCGATCCATTCGACATGAAACAGTGCGTCACGAACGATGGCGGGCAGGCCGCTGGCGAACGGTCGCGTGACGAGTCCACCGATGGAGACGACCGGACTTCCGGCCTGATCGACAGCGTCGACCGCCACACCGTCGCCGGCGGGCGACAATCGGACGCGTAGCAGGTCCGTGTATCCGGTGTGCAGTCGCACATCACGCCACGAGAACGGCAAGCCAAGGGCGCCGTCGCCGGGCATGAGGCCCAGCGCGTGCAACGTCGCGTCGAGCAGGACCGGATGCAGCGCGTAGCGATCGAGATCGGAGACTCGATCCGCGGACAGCATGACCTCCGCGAACAGCTCGGAGCCGCGCTGCCACACCGCACGCAGACCCTGGAACGCCGGACCGTATTCGAGCCCGAGGTCGGCGACGCGATCGTAGAAGTCGGTGATGTCGACGACGGTGGCCCCGCTGGGCGGCCACACCTCCTCGACGAAGCCGGACTCGGTCGCGCCCTCGGCGAGAACCCCGGAAACATGCTGTACCCATGGCGAATCCGCGGCGGCACGGGAATGGATCGTGACCGAGCGACGGCCGTCGGAGTCCGAGGGACCCGCCATGACCTGCAGTTCCACGCCACCGGCGGCGGCCAGTGCCAGCGGTGCCTGGATGGTCAGCTCCGCCAGGTAGTCGGCGCCGACCTGATCCGCCGCCTGGAATGCCAGCTCGACGAACAGCGATCCCGGCACGAACGAGGCGTCGAATACCCGGTGCTCGGCGACCCAGGTCAGCACGTCCGGATCGAGGCTGCCGGTCATGAGGAGTCCATCGGGGTCGGCGAGGGTGACGACCGCACCGAGCACAGGATGGCCGGTGCTCGTCATTCCCACGGCGGTCCGGGACCGGTTCGGCCAGTACCGGCGTCGCTGGAACCCATAGGTGGGCAGGTCGGCACGCCGGCGCGGATCGCCCGGCAGGATCGCCGCCAGGTCGGCCGGAAATCCCCTGGTCTGCAAGTGCGCCAACGCATCGAGGAGCGACTCGGCCTCGGAATGCCCCGGGCGCATGGCCGGTACCACGCAGATGTCGGAGGGCACGACCGCTTGTGCCAGCGCGGTCAGCGTGCCGTCTGGCCCGAGTTCGAGCAACCCGGTGACATTCGCCCGCACCAGCGAGTCCAGGCCGTCCGCGAAGCGAACGGCCTGCCGCGCGTGCCGCACCCAGTACGCGGGCACGCCGAATTCGTCGATCGACATCGATTCGCCGGTCACATTCGAGATCACCGGCACTGTCGCGGTGGAGAACTCGACCTCGGCACACACCGCGGCGAACTCCGCCAGCATGGGATCCATCAGCGGCGAGTGGAACGCGTGCGAAACCCGCAGTAGGCGTGTCTTGCGCCCGAGCGCGGCGAAGTGGGCGACGATCTCCCCGACTTCCGGGTCGCTGCCCGAAACAACCAGTGCCGCTGGACCGTTCACCGCAGCGACCGCTATCGACCCGGACAGCAGCGGGACGACCTCGGCTTCGGTCGCGTGAATCGCCGCCATCACGCCGCCCGCGGGCAGCACCTGCATCAAACGGCCACGCGCGACCACCAGCCGACTCGCGTCCGCGACGGACAGCGCCCCGGCGACGCAGACCGCGGTGATCTCACCGACGGAATGGCCCATCACGATATCCGGTGCGAGACCGAGTGATTCGACGAGGCGGAACAGCGCGTACCCGATCGCGAACAAGCCTGGTTGCGCGAACTCCGTGCGGTTCAGTACCTCCGGATGCTCGGTGTCGAACACGATGTCGCGCAGCGAGGTGCCGAGCAACGGGTCGAGATGTTCGCACGCCTCGTCGAACGCGGCGGCGAATACCGGAAATACCTGGTAGAGATCCCAGCCCATGCCCGCACGCTGCGAACCCTGTCCGCTGAACAGGATTCCCAGCACCGTTCGGCTGTGTGCGGATCCCACGACAACCCCGGGTTCGCCGTCCACGATCGCGGCGAGACCGCGCGACAGTTCCGCCGTGTCGCGTGCCAGCACAACCGCACGCTGCTCGAGGGCCGCGCGGCCACGCAGCAGGGTCCATGCCACATCGGACAGCGCGACCTCGTCGGCGTCGGCGAGATAGGCGGCGAGTCTGGCGGATTGCGCCGACAGCGCCTCCGGGGTCCTACCCGACAAGACGAACGGAAGCAGCGCGTCGATCGGATCGGCGGAGCTCGGCGCGATGTCCAGTGGTGGCTGTTCGATGATGACGTGCGCGTTGGTTCCGGTCACACCGAAGGAGGACACACCGGCCCGCCTCGGATGATCGGTGTCCGGCCACGGCATGGCCGTTGTCACCAGGCTGACCGCGCCCGCCGACCAGTCGACGTGCGGGCTGGGCGCATCGATGTGCAGCGTCTCGGGCACCACCCCGTGGCGTATCGCCTCGATCATCTTGATGATGCCGGCCACCCCGGCGGCTGCCTGGGTATGCCCGATATTCGACTTGATCGATCCGAGGAGCAGCGGACGCTCGGTATCCCTGCCCTGCCCGTAGGTGGCGATCAGGGCCTGCGCCTCGATCGGATCACCGAGCACCGTGCCGGTACCGTGTGCTTCCACCACGTCGACATCCGCGGTGTCGAGCCCCGCCGTCTGCAGCGCATGACGGATCACCCGCTGTTGCGCCGGACCGTTGGGCGCGCTGAGCCCGTTCGACGCGCCGTCCTGATTGATCGCGGAACCTCGCACCACCGCCAGGACGGGATGGCCGTTGCGGCGCGCATCCGAAAGGCGCTCCACCAGAACGAGTCCCACACCTTCGGACCAGCTCGCACCATCGGCGGCGGCCGCGAACGACTTGCATCGGCCGTCCGGTGCCAGGCCCCGCTGCCTGCTGAACTCGATGAACGATGTCGGGGTCGACATCGTCGCGACTCCACCCGCCACCGCGAGTACGCAGTCCCCGCTGCGCAGCGCCTGCACCGCCAGGTGCAGTGCGACCAGGGAGGACGAACACGCCGTATCCACCGTGACCGCGGGCCCTTCCAGGCCGAAGGTATAGGCGATGCGTCCGGTCGCCACGCCACCGGAGGTGCCCATGCCGATGTAGCCGACCAGATCCTCCGAAACATCGGTGAGTCCGAGCGCGTAGTCGTGATTCATGACGCCGGCGAATACTCCGGTCCGACTGCCCCGCAACGACAATGGATCGATCCCGGCCCGTTCGAACAACTCCCAGGACGTCTCGAGCAGCAAGCGCTGCTGTGGGTCCATCGCCAGCGCCTCACGGGGAGAGATCCCGAAGACGTCGGCATCGAAATCCGCGACGTCGTACAGGAACCCGCCCGCGCGGACGTAGCTGGTATCGGAGCGACCGGAGTCGGTATCGAACAGCGCTTCCAGATCCCAGCCCCGGTCGGTGGGGAAGTCCGAGATCACATCGGCGCCTTCGGCGACAACTCGCCAGAGCCCCTCGGCGTCACTGATGCCGCCCGGGTACCGGCAGGCGACCGCGACGATCACGATGGGGTCGTCGAGGTCCGCCGACACGGCCGACGACCGCGACGTCGCGCTCTCGTCGACTCCGGCCAGCTCGGCCAGCAGATACGCGACCAGCGTTTCGGTGTTGGGGTAGTCGAAGATGAGCGTCGCGGGCAACCGAAGCCCCGTCGCGGCATTGAGCCGGTTACGTAGCTCGATCGCGGTCAGCGAGTCGAAGCCCAGCTCGAGGAACGTGCGGCGCGGTTCGAGTACCCGAGCGGAGGTGTAGCCGAGGACGACGGCGACCTGCGCACTGACGACGTCCAGCAGTGCCTTGGCACGCTCCCGCTCCGGCAATCCGGCCAGACGATCAGCGGCGGTGCCTGAGCCCGCGGCCACACTACGCCGCACCACGGTTCGCACCAGCCCGCGCAGGACCGGCGGTACCCAGCCGGATCCGGCGGCCCTGGCACGCAGCCGCGACAAGTCCAGACCGAGAGGCACCACGACGGCGTCCGCACCCGCGACAGCGGCGTCGAAGAGAGACAGTCCCTCGGCGGTCGACAGCGGCACCACGCCGCTGCGCTCGCCACGCTCCCGATCGGCGTCCGCCAGCTGATCCGTCATCCCGCTCGACTGCGCCCACATGCCCCATGCCAGTGTGCGTGCGGGCAGGCCCGCTCCACGCCGCCATTGCGCCAACGCGTCCAGGACCGCGTTCGACGCCGCGTAATTCGCCTGGCCGGGGCTGCCGAGAATTCCGGCGGCGGAGGAGAACATGACGAAGGCCGAGATCGGATGGTCGCGGGTAGCCTCGTGCAACGCGAGGGCGGCGTCCACTTTGGGCCGGAACACCCGGTCGATCCGATCGGGTGTGAGGGACGTGAGCGTGCCGTCGTCGATGACGCCGGCAGCATGCACCACCGCTGTCAGCGGATGCTCCGCGGGAATCGCAGCCACCATGGCGGCGACCGCCGCACGGTCGGCCACATCGCAGGCGACCGATGTCACCCGCGCGCCGAGATCGACGAGTTCGGCAGACAGGTCAGCCGTCGCACCGCTACGGCTGGCCAGTAGCAGGTGACGCACCCCGTATTCGGCAACCAGATGCCGGGCGACGAGCCCGCCGAGCGTACCGCTCGCGCCGGTGACCAGCACCGTTCCGGATCCGAAATCGGCTCTGTCCGCGGTCATCTCGCCAGGTACGCGCTCGAGTCGCGGAAGCCACATGGTGTCACCGCGCACCGCCGCCTGCGATTGCGCGACGGCGGCCCCCGCCCACCTGCTCCAGGAAGCGGGATCACTGTCGGCATCCAGCAATGCGATCCGGTCAGGATGTTCGGACTGCGCGGACCGCACCAGGCCCCAGACCGCGGCGTGAGCCAACCGGGTTGGGCTCTCCGCCGCGGTGACCGCGACCGCGCCGTTGGTCACGAGGAGGAGAACTGACTCGGCGAAACGGGTATCGGTCAGCCAGGCCCGCAACAGTTCCAGCGCGGCGTACGCCACCCGGTGCACATCGTCGACCAGGTCGTCGCCACTGGCTTCCGGTACGGAAGCGATGACCACATCGGGCACCTCGCGCCCGTCCTCGATCGCCGCCGCCAGCTCGGTCAGGTCCGGAAACGCGAGATGTCCGGCATGCTCCACACCGCTGTCGCCGAGAATTACCGGTGCTTTCGGCAATGCTTCCGGCACGGTTCCGATGGCCTGCCATCCGAGCCGGTACAGCGAGGCGGACGTGCCCCGATCGGACAGACCCGCGGCACCGATCGCGCGAACCGCGAGCGACTCGGCGATCACCACCGGTTTCCCTGCACCGTCACACGCCAGGACCGAGATCGCGTCCGCGCCGAGTGCCCCCAGGCGTACCCGGAGTGTCGTCGCGCCGGTCGCCAGCAGCGTCACCGACCGCCAGGAGAACGGGAGTCTGCCCTCGGTCGCGGAGGCCCAGCCGGGCAGGAGCGAGGACGCGTGCAGCGCCGCGTCCAGGAGCGCCGGATGCATGCCGAACCGATCGGCATCCGCGGCGACCTGTTCGGGCAGCGTGACCTCGGCGAACACCTCTGCTTCCCGTAGCCACGCCGCGCGCAATCCCTGAAACGCGGTGCCGTATTCGAAACCCGCTGCGGCCGTGCGCTCGTACAGGTCCGAGACGTCGACCTGCACCGCGCCCGCGGGCGGCCATTCAGTCAATTCGGCCGGGTGGACACCTCGTCCCCCCGCCCCCATGACCCCTGTCGCGTTCCGCACCCAGGACTCGTCGTCACCGTGCGGCGGCTGCGAGTGAACCGAGAACTCGCGCCGTCCAGCGGAATCCGCCGCGGCGACCTCCAGTTGCACCGCGACGCCGCCGTCCCTCGGGATGATCAGCGGCGCTTCGAGGGTGAGCTCCTCGATCTCGCCGCAGCCGAGCTGGTCACCCGCGCGCCATGCCAGTTCGACCAGTCCGGTTCCCGGAACCAGGATGCTGCCGGCCACGGCGTGGTCCGCGAGCCACGGCTGCGTCGCCACCGACAGCCGACCGGTGAACAGCAGTCCCCCCGAATCGGCCAGCACCACCGCTGCGCCCAGCATCGGATGCTCCGCCGAGCGGAGGCCGGCCGATGCGACGTCACCCGCGCCCGCCGCCATTTCGAGCCAGAACCGCTGATGCTCGAACGCGTAGGTCGGCAGGTCGACGCGCGCCCCAGGGCGCTTGTCGAAACTCGGCAGCCAGTCCACCGCCGATCCCGAGGCCCAGGCCTGTCCCAACGACTCCAGCAGCCGCCGGGGACCATCTTCGTCGCGCCGCAGCGTCCCCAGCGCCACCGCGGTCGTCTCGGCCACATCGATCATCTGCTCGATGGCGGGCACCAGGACCGGGTGCGTACTGACCTCGATGAAGGTCCGGTGCGCGGTGGCCAGGAGGGCCTCGATCGCCGGCTGGAGTCGCACCGGCTCACGAAGATTCGCCACCCAGTACGCAGCGTCCAGGTCCACGCCATCGATCACCCGGCCGCGCACGGTCGAGTACAGCGGGATCCGGCCCGGCTGTGGCGCGACACCGGCGAGCGCGTCCAGCAACTCCGCGGAGATGGAGTCGACCTGAGCCGAATGCGACGCGTAGTCCACGTCGATGACCCGGACGCGCACCCCGCGATCACGGCAGTGGGACACGATGTCGTCGAGAGCAAGGCGGTCTCCCGAAATCACCGTGGCCGTCGGGCCGTTCACGGCGGCGATGGACACCTGGTCCGCGAGGTGCGCGATCAGCTCGCCCACCTCGCCGGCGGGCAACGCCACCGACACCATCCCGCCGTGGCCCGCGAGCCGATGAGCGATGAGCCGGCTGCGCCGGACGACGACGTCGACCGCGTCCTCGAGACTCAGTGCGCCCGCCACACAGGCAGCGGCGATCTCGCCCTGCGAATGCCCGACCACCATGTGTGGTGTGACACCGCCTGCCTCCCACACCGCCGCCAGCGACACCATGATCGCGAACGACACCGGCTGGACGACATCGACACGGTCCAGCAGGTTGTCATGCTGTCCCGCGACAACGTCCAGCAACGACCAGTCGGTCGCTGCATCCATCGCCACCGCGCACTCACGCATCCGGGCGGTGAAGACGGCATCAGTGTCAAGCAGGTCGCGGCCCATCCCCATCCATTGCGCGCCCTGACCCGGAAACACGAATACCGTCCGGCCCTCGAGTACCTCGCCGACCACCACACCCGGGGAAGACTCTCCCGTCGCCAGCGCTTCGAGCCCCCGCACGAACTCGGCACGGTGGGAGCCGAGCACTGCCCCACGGTGTTCCAGTGCCGCGCGGCCCGTCACCAATGCCGCGCCGACATCGGCCGGCGCGAGATCGGGTTTCGCACTGATGTATTCACGCAGCCGCTCCGCCTGCGCACGCAGACCGGCCGCGGTTCGGGACGACAGGACCCATACATGGGGTGTGTCAGCGGGCAGATCCTCGGTGGCGCGGCGATCGGATTCCGGTGCCGGCGCCTGTTCCAGGATGACGTGGGCATTGGTCCCGGACACCCCGAACGACGACACCGCGGCACGGCGCGGACGACCCGCTTCCGGCCATGGGCATACCCCGGTGACGAGCTCGACCGCCCCCGATGACCAATCCACCTTCGGACTCGGCTCGTCCGCGTGCAGTGTCGCCGGCACGATCCCGTGCCGCATCGCCTCGACCATCTTGATCACGCCGGCGACACCCGACGCGGCCTGCGTATGCGCGATATTCGACTTGATCGAGCCGAGCAACAGCGGCCGGTCGGCCGGCCGATCTCGACCGTAGGTGGCCAGCAATGCCTGTGCCTCGATCGGGTCGCCCAGCACGGTGCCGGTGCCGTGCGCCTCGACCACATCCACATCGGCGGTTGTCAAACCCGCGTTCTCCAGCGCCTGGCGAACGACCCGCTGCTGAGCCGGGCCGTTCGGCGCCGTCAAGCCATTGGATGCGCCGTCCTGATTCACCGCCGAACCTCGGACGACTGCCAGCACCTGGTGACCATTGCGCTGGGCATCGGAGAGCCGCTCCAACAGCAGCAGGCCCGCTCCCTCACCCCATCCGGTGCCGTCGGCGGCCGAGGAGAACGATTTGCACCGGCCGTCGGCAGCGCCGCCGCCCTGCCGGGACATGGTGACGAATGCCGCGGGTGTCGCCATCACGGTGACGCCGCCGGCGAGCGCCATCGAACACTCCCCCGACCGCAGTGAACGCATCGCGAGATGCATGGCCACGAGCGACGAGGAACACGCCGTATCGACAGTCACCGCGGGCCCTTCCAGCCCGAACGTGTAGGACACCCGTCCCGACGCCACACTGCCGGCGACAGCGGTCGCGAAATGACCTTCGAGTTCGGCGGGGAGTACCGTCCGTGACGCGTAATCGTGGTACATCAGCCCGGCGAAGACACCAGTCTTGCTGCCGCGCAACGACATCGGGTCCAAGCCAGCTCGTTCGAAAACCTCCCACGACAGCTCGAGCAACAACCGCTGCTGCGGATCCATCGCCAAGGCCTCACGCGGCGAGATCCCGAACAGCGCTGGGTCGAAATCACCGGCGTCGTGGAGGAACGCACCGCGATTCGTGGAGGAGGTGCCCGGGCGGCCGGAGTCCGGGTCGAACAGGGTCGCCACGTCCCAGCCGCGGTCGGTGGGGAACTCGGTGACCGCGTCTGTGCCGCGGACCGCCAGCTCCCACAGTCGCTCAGGGGAGTCCGCACCACCGGGGAAGCGGCAGGACATGCCGACGATCGCGATGGGCTCGTGCTCGCTCGCTTCCATGTCGTGAATACGGCGATTGGCCTGCCGCAGGTCCGCCGTCATCCGGCGGAGGTATTCGACAAGCTTCGCTTCGTCCGCCAACGGAGGCCCCTTTTCCATTGCTACTGGCACTGCGCATTTCGACGAGACTCAGCTCCACCAAAACCGCGAATAATCGAAAGATAGGCGCGCAGCACCCCTAATCCCAACCCCTAATAGGCCCCTGTCGCCGATCGGCCGAAACTCGCTGCGTAGAAATGGGCCCGTTCCCGTGTCGGACGACACCGGGAACGGACCCACAGGTAACCGATGCTATAGGGAATTACGCGCTGTCCGCCGGATACATCCGGAGGACGAGACCGATTTCCTTTCGCCCGTTGACGCCGAGTTTTCGATAGACCCGCGTGAGATGTTGTTCGACAGTACTCACGGTAATGCTCATCTTCCTGCCGATTTCGCGATTCGTATGCTCCAGCGCCGCCAATCGAGCAACCGCCATTTCCGAATCGGTCAGGGCGACGACATCGTCCGCTTCCACTTCCTCGACAACATGCAGATGCGCTGTCAAGTCCGACGGCAACTGCCTGCTACAGAGCGCCTCGAGACCGGACGCCTGCGCGGCCTTCCATGCCTTCCACACCGTGGATCTGGCCCGACCCGACATGCCGAGCTCGCGAAAGACCTGACTCAGGTCGATCAGCACCCGAATCGTCTCGACCTTGTGTTCTGCGCCGGAGAGCTGGACCAGGGCCTCCTGCAGCAACGCGGGCCGGTCTCGCAGCGGTCGGGTGGTGGCGGCGACACGCAAGGAGACCGCACGAACCCAGGGGACGTCCGCGCCCGGCCGACAGTTCTGCTCGTCGAGGTACCCGCGCGCCCGACTGGCATCACCCAGGGCGAGACAGGCCTGAGCGGCCGAAGCCCGCCAGGGAACACACGCGGGCAGGTCGATGCCCCAGCGAACCATCAGGTCACCGCAGGCCACGAAGTCCGCCAGGGCGGCATCGGGACGGCCGACCGCGAGGTGATAATCCCCCCGGGCATGCAAATATTTCAGACCATAGAACGTCTGGAAAAGCGTTTCCGGTACGGGATGACTCAGCCATCTGGCAGCCTCGCCGGTCTTCCCCATCGCCGTATTGGCCGAAACCAGAACGGCCAGAACCGTACCGATTCCGATGCCCCAGCCGTTTCGTGAAATCCGGTCAAGAGCCTCTCGCGCGTTCCGTTCCGCCGCGATCGGATCACCTTGGTGGTCGGCGATCAAGGCTCGAATACCGAGCAAGAACGCCTCCCAGCTGAATGCTCGCCGCGCTGCGATCATATCGAGCAGAGAATCGCAGCGACGCAATGCAATATCCAGCCGGCCCGCATACACGAGCGCCAGGAGGGCAAAGCAGGACGGCCCCATGAATTCGGCATCGAAAGAGCATCCCTCGATGATCTCCTCGGCTATTGCGATGGTCTGCTCCTGCGCACCACCCCGGAGCACAGCCAGCAGCAGTTCCGTGGCCGTGGAGTGCCTGTCGAGTAGGACGAGCGATGATCCTGACCGGGATTCGAAAAGCCTCCGGCTCACCTCCGGATCGACCAGTGCGGGACTGACGAACTCGAGCCACGACCGGAACGGGCGCACTGCCGCGGCGGTCCGCGAATCACCAGGGTCGAGGGTCGTGGCAAGCAAGTCCAAACTCGCAGCGGCGTCCTCCAAGCGTCCGTGCCAGGTGAGGTTGTGTATCAACTGCACCGCATCAGCTCCCGGCAGATGCCCGTCCTTGAACGCGGCAACCAGCGGATCGAGCCAGCGAACCGTGGCTGCCGGGTCTTGCCAGCTGGCGACCGCGACCCGGGTCAGACGGATCGCGGTCCGATCCGGCTCTGCCGTGCACACAGTTCCGGCGAGGTGGAGGGTTTCGAGCGCGAACTCCATCTCATCCGCCTGCGCGGCCTGGATCGCGGCATCCCTCAGCACCTGAAAAGCCCACGGTTCGACAGCTGTACCGGCGGCAACGAGGTGGCGCGCGATCTTGATGGGTGGCTGTCCTTCGTCATACAACAGCCACGCCACACCCTGATGAAAGTGCCGCCGTTCCTCGGCCGACATCTGCTCGACGACAGAGCCCGACAGCAGCGGACTTCGAAACCGCGCGTTCACGACCAAACCGGACTCCGTCAACCGCTGGATGATCTCGTCGGCCACGTGCGTCGGGACACCGGTCAGCCTCGCCACTCGCTCAGGAGTCGCGTCCTCACCGAGGACAGCGAGCCCATAGGTCACCTTGACATGATCGTCGCCGCCGTGGAGACATGCCAACACGGCCCCGCCCAGCAGACCACCGGCAGCGAGTCGGGAAATGTCGCCCGCACGAGCGGCGGAAACCTCATCTTCGCCCTCGATATGCCGACATAACTCCTCGGCGAGCGCCCTGACGAGTAGTGGATTGCCACCGGTAACCGCGTAGGCATCATCCGAGATCGCCCGCGACCGCCGATCGCCGACATAGCCGGAAATTGATTGAGCGACCCCCCTCGGCGTCAGCGGACCGAGTCTGATACGGAAAACATCGGGATGGCGCATCAGATCCGACTGAAAGGGCGACTGCAGCAGAGACGACGCCAGCGGATTCGTCACGACGATCAGTACACGCAACATGGACATGCGTCGGAGAAGATAGGAAAGAATTCGGAGCGAAGAATGGTCCCCGAAGCAACTGTCATCGATTGAGATGACAACAGTCCGCTGCCGCATTACTTCCGCAAGTGCGGAGCCCACTCGAATTATCGCAGCATTGTCAACGCCGTCCCGATCGTCGGTTTGGTCGATTTCTGACATCACTTCGAGCACCGATCCCCACCGACCGGATCGTGTGTCCGCCGGCGAACTCTGCAAGAGCTGCGCGACCACACCGAACTGCATGGGTTGTTCGTCGAGCGAACAAGTCGCCGATAGGAAGTCGGTCTCGCTCGGAATTAGTTTGCCAAATTCCTGAAGAAGTGTCGATTTACCGGTTCCACCAGCCCCGGAGACAGCTACGAGCTCGCCACCCCCACCGCCGGCCACCTTGGCCAATATAGTAGTCAAAGAACGCAGCTCCCCGCCGCGTTCGGCAACACGATTCGAAAACATGTCCCCACCCATAAACTCAAACCGAAACCAGACAGAGAGACATATCTGCCGCTCCCCAGAAAACGGAGATAAACTCCACACGTACGTCACATCCCCCATTGAGCAATGGGATCAATAAATGGACCGCACTAGTATGGAACTACCTGGAAATCAACCCCAAGAGAATACCCCTACACGCTTCCACCCCCTATTGCAACCCCATTGCAGTCATTTCATACAAACGACAGACGGAGAAACGCAACGCGAAAGAACAGTTGGAGAATTATCGAAGCGCCGAGCCGCGAAGTTCGCTCGACTTTCACCAATCACGTTGCAACACAAGGCTATCCGAGGCAGATGTAGCCCGCAACCGTAGACGCGATGCATAGACATCGCCTATCGGCGAATCCCCAGATGGTACGCACACCAAGGATGATAGTAAGATAGATCACATACCAGGCGGGACCCTCCGCGACCACACGGACCTGGACTTCGGTTTGGTTCGCGCATCGGCGCGGGTCAAACCGGGTCGACCAGCTGTAGAAACGCCAACTGCCGGTGGCGGACCATCAGGT
>NZ_JBHXAY010000077.1:0-35003 GCF_042728775.1 Nocardia sp. NPDC060259 | reverse complement strand
TACTCCTTGGGAAGTCTGGTTCAGCGGAAACGCAAACGGACGGAACCGAGTCCGGTGAACTCGGCGAGGAAGTCGTCACCGGGGCGGGCGTCGATAGCGCGGGTGCAGGAACCGGGCAGCACGATGTCGCCCTTGCGCAACCGCACCCCGAAGGTCGCGACCTTGCGCGCCAGCCACGCGACCGCGATCACCGGATCACCGAGCACGGCGTCGCTGCGGCCCTCGGCGATGACCTCGCCGTTGCGGGTGAGCACGGCATCGATGGCCTTGATGTCGATGTCGGCGGGCGCGACGCGCTGCTTGCCGAGCACGAAACCAGCCGAGGACGCGTTGTCGGAGATGGTGTCGGTCAGCCCGATCTTCCAGTCCTTGATACGCGAGTCGATCAGTTCGATCGAGGGCGCGTAGGCGACGGTCGCGGCCAGCACATCGGCCTCGGTGCAGTCCTCGCCGGGCAGGTCGGCGCCGAGCACGAACCCGACCTCGACCTCCACCCGCGGCAGCAGGTACTGGGAGGTGTCGACCGGGACGTCTTCGAAGACCTCCATCTCGGCGAGCAGGTGACCGTAGTCGGGCTCGTCGACACCCATCATCTCCTGCATCGCCTTCGACGACAGCCCCACCTTGTGGCCGACGACCTTGGCGCCCGACTTCAGCCGGCGCTGAATGTTGAGCAGCTGGATCTCGTAGGCATCGACAACATCGATGTCGGGAAACCGGTCGACGAGCGGCGACACGGCGACCCGCTCGTCCTCGGCGCGGGACAGTTCGTCGGCGAGTTGAGTTCGTACCGCGTCGGGCAGCACGCGGACCTCCTTGGCAGCACGGTCAATAGGTTGTGGCAACACGTCGGTCGGACCAGGCCGCACAGCGTGGTCTCCAGACCACAAAACTGTAACGGGTTTCCCGGACGACCGTCGGCCGTTCACCTGACAATACAACGCCACCTCAGGTGATTTCTATAACACGTTCCACCATATGGAGGGCAAACAGCGGAGCCCACTGGAACGAGTTCCATTTTTGTCTGTCAAACATCGGACCCCTTCTATAACGTGTTGCACATGAGTGATCGGGAATACGATGTGGTGGTCGTCGGTAGTGGGGCCGCTGGAATGACCGCCGCCCTCGCCGCGGCCCACAAGGGACTGAGCGTCGTGCTGCTGGAGAAGGCCGCGCACTACGGCGGGTCGACGGCCCGATCCGGCGGTGGCGTCTGGATTCCGGGCAACAAGGCGCTGAAGGCCTCCGGCCGGCCCGACGACCGCGAGGACGCGCGCACCTATCTGCACAGCATCATCGGCGACGTGGTGCCCGCCGAGAAGATCGACACCTACCTCGATCGCGGCGCCGAGGCCTTCGACTTCGTCCTCGATCACACCCCGCTGAAGATGAAGTGGGTTCCCGGCTACTCCGACTACTACCCGGAGGCACCGGGCGGGCTCGGCCAGGGACGTTCGTGCGAGCCGACGCCGTTCAACGGCAAGGTGCTCGGCGCGGAACTGGCCAACCTCGAACCGCCGTATGCGAAGGCGCCGCTGAACGTGGTCGTCATGCAGGCCGACTTCGTGCGGCTCAACCTGATCAAGCGCCACCCCAAGGGCTTGATGCGGGCACTGCGCGTCGGCGCCCGCACCTATCTGGCCAAGTTCACCGGCAAGCACCTGCTCGGCATGGGCCAGGCGATCATCGCCGCCATGCGCAAGGGCCTGCTCGACGCCGGTGTGCCGGTGCTGCTCAACACCCCGCTCACCGATCTGGTGGTCACCGATGGCCGGATCACCGGGGTCAAGGCGACCGTCGACGGCGAGTCCGTCACCTTCACCGCGCGCTACGGCGTCGTCCTCGGCAGCGGCGGGTTCGAGCACAACGCCGACATGCGCGCCAAGTACCAGCGACAGCCGATAACCACTGAGTGGACAACGGGCGCCGCGGCCAACACCGGCGATGGCATCGTCGCGGGCATGGCAGTGGGAGCGACGGTCGGATTCATGGAGGACGCCTGGTGGGGTCCGACCATCTTCAAGGGCGGCAAGCCCTGGTTCGCGCTGGCCGAGCGCAATCTGCCCGGCACCATCATGGTCAACGACCGGGGCGAGCGGTTCGGCAACGAGTCGGCACCGTACGTCGAGGCGGTGCACACCATGTACGGCGGCGAGTACGGCCAGGGCGCAGGACCCGGCGAGAACATCCCGGCCTGGCTGGTGTTCGACCAGCGCTACCGCAACCGCTACATCTTCGCCGGGCTGCAGCCGGGTCAGCGTTTCCCGTCACGCTGGCTGGAGAACGACAACATCGTCAAGGCCGACACCATCGAGGAACTGGCCAACAAGATCGGCGTCCCTGCCGAGAACCTCACCGCCACCGTGGAACGGTTCAACGGCTTCGCCGCCGCGGGCAAGGACGAGGACTTCGGTCGCGGCAACAGCCACTACGACCGCTACTACGGCGACCCGACCGTGAAGCCCAACCCGTGCCTGGCCGAACTGTCGCAGGGCCCGTACTACGCGGCCAAGATGGTGCCCGGCGACCTCGGCACCAAGGGCGGCCTGGTCACCGACACCGCCGGTCGCGTACTGCGCGAAGACGATTCGGTGATCGATGGCCTCTACGCCGCGGGCAACTCCAGCGCGCCGGTGATGGGCCACACCTACGCCGGTCCCGGCGCCACCATCGGCCCCGCGATCACCTTCGCCTACCTCGCGGTGCTCGACATCGTCGCCGCGAAGAAGGCGAAAGCCGCCGCGTGACGATCGACCACACCCCGACCCCGCAGGAGTAAGCAATGCCCATCGACCTCCAGACCGCGCTCGGCGCGCCGCTCCCGGCGCGGGAGTTCAGCTGGACGCCCACCGACGTGCAGCTCTACCACCTGGGCCTCGGCGCGGGCGCGCACCCGCTCGACCCGGTCGAGCTGACCTACCTCGACGACCAGGCGCCCCAGGTGCTGCCCACCTTCGCGACGGTGGCACCGACACTCGGCGAGACCGAGGCGCCGAAGGTGAGTTTCCCCGGCATCGAGATCGACCTGGCCAAGGTGGTGCACGGCCACCAGGAAGTGGTGGTGCACCGGCCGATTCCGGCCGCGGGCAAGGCGACAAGCACCGGCCGGATCAGCGAGATCTGGGACAAGGGCGCCAACGCGGTGATCGTCCAGGAGAACACCGTGGTCGGCTCCGACGGTGAACCGCTGTGGACCGTCCGCTCCTCGATCTTCGCCAAGGGCGAGGGCGGCTTCGGCGGCGAGCGCGGGCCGAGCGCCAAGGCCGCGCTGCCCGATCGGGCGCCCGACGCCGAGATCCTGACTCCGACGCTGCCGCAGCAGGCCCTGCTCTACCGCCTCTGCGGTGACCGCAACCCCTTGCACTCGGATCCCGAATTCGCCAAGGGCGCAGGCTTTCCCGCGCCGATTCTGCATGGCCTGTGCACCTACGGTGTGGTCTGCAAGGCCCTCACCGACAGCCTGCTCGACGGCGACGCAGGCCGGGTCGGCGGCTTCCGCGCCAAGTTCGCCGGGGTGCTGTACCCGGGGGAGACGCTGCGTATCAAGGTGTGGCGCGAAGGCGACGAGCTGATCGGCGCCGCCACCGTGGTCGAACGCGAGGACGCGCCGGTGCTCGGCGATATCGCCCTGCGCATCGCCTGATTCGACACCGAATGCCCGCCGGTCATCGCGTCCGGCGGGCATTTCTCGTTTCGCCCGCCGGACCAGCGGTCCCGCCGGAGCGGGGAGGTACGCCCCGCGGTTCGGTCCACACGCGTGGCGTCGCGGGTCAGTCCGTCCGTGCCTCTTCGGCGGTCGTCCCGTTGCCGACCAGCCCGCCGACCAGCAGCGCGTAGATCAACATGATCAGCACCGGTGCGGCCAGCGGCGCCCAGACCAACTCCACCGGGACCAGAGCGGCGGTGGCCGCGGCGATGGTGAACAGCACCGCGCCGCCGACCGACGGAATCGTCGTCGGCACAACACCTTCGGGTGCGTGCAGGACGGCCGCGTTGAGCAGGTAGGTGGTCGCCACCAACCCCGTCGCGGCGGCGGTGATCACGCCGACATCGGAGAACGCGAGCGCCGCGATCGCCACCAGTACCGCGCCGACCGCGGCGGGCCGCCACCACCAGCTCACCACGACCAGCGCGAGCGCGGCGACCCCGGCGAACGGGTTGATCAACGCGACCGCGGCGACCAGCAGCAGGCCGGCGAGCAGGGCAAGGAATCTCGTCATCGGCGCACCCGCACTGTTCGGCGATGGTCGGGCAGCAGGCGCATGGCCTGATCGAGCCTGGTGTCGGCGGGCCAGGCGATGATGTCGACGCCGACGGTGCCCATGTCGCGATACATCGAGGCGCGCTCGAGCTGCCACATCTTGGCCATGGTCGGGTCGAGGCCCGCTTCGAACGGCGTGCCGCGCAGGACGTCGACCGCGATCACCACGTGTCCGCGTTTGCGCAGGTCGATCAGGGCCAGCGCGAACTGGGTGTCGAGCAGCGTGGAGAAGGCGACGACGATCGCGCCGATCGGCACCGCGGCGTGCGGCGCGAGCGTGCCGGTGGTCTCGACGTGCTCGTCGCCGACGCCGAGCACGGTGTCGACGATCCGGTAGAACTGCCTGCGGCCGATATCGGGGCGCAGCCAGCGCGGCGAGTCACCCAGGCAGACGACGGCGGTGCGGTCACCGGCTTGCAGCGTGGACTGCACCACCTGCGCGGCGCCGCGCACCGACAGTTCCAGCGAGGCGGTGGCTGGGCCGGGCGCCTGCTGGGAGGTGTCGACCAGGACGACCACGTCGGCGGAGCGGTTGGTGAAGCGTTCGGTGACGTAGAGCCTGCCGCGGCGCGCGCTCACCGGCCAGTTGACGGTGCGCAGCTGGTCGCCGGGCGCGTAGGCGCGAATGTCGGCGTATTCGACACCGGGACCGTGCTTGCGGGTCAGGTGGGTGCCGATCCGATCGGGCAGTTCGGTGCGCGGCAGGCGCATTCGCTGCGGATCGGCGATCGGGTACACATACAGCTTGGCCGCGGGCAGCTCGGCGGTGGCGATCGCAAGCCCGGCCGGGCTCAGCGCGGACACCTTGACCTGCACCGGATATCGGCCCCAGCGCGCCGCCGAGAGCGCCAGCTGCATGCCGGCGGGCGCACCGCCGGAATCGTGCGACTCCTCGACCTCGACTTCGAGACCGGCCAGCGGCACCGATGTCATCCGCAGCAGCGCGTGCCCGCTGTCGACGAAAGCGGCGGCATTGCAGCCGACCACCTCGCCCTCGAAGCAGCGCACGGTGCCGCTGCCGTCGACCTGGATCCTGGTCGGGTTCTGCTGCCACGGCGCGGTGGCGAGCACGCCGAGCATCGGCGCGGCGAAGACCACCAGCTGCCACTGTCCGCGCAATACCGCGACGACCAGCGCCGCCGCGGCGCACCCGGCGAGGATGAACACCAGCGGCGCCGGCCGCCAGCGCAGGTCGACCTCGACCGTCCTGGATTCGTCGCGGTGCTTCATGTGCTGGTGGCGCGGGGCACCGGTAGCCGGCGCAGCAATTCGGTGATGACGTCCTCACCCCGGATGCGGCGCACCCACATCTCCGGACGCAGGGTGATGCGGTGTGCCATCGCGGGCACCGCCAGCGCCTTCACGTCCTCAGGGATCACATAGTCGCGGCCGAGCAGCAGAGCCCTGGCTCGCGACATCTGCACCAGATCGAGTTCGGCGCGCGGGCTGGCGCCGACCTCGACCTGCGGGTGGCTGCGCGTCGCCGAGGCGAGCGCGACCACGTAGTTCACGACATCGGGATGCACGGTGACGAACTCGACCGACTGGCGCATCTCCATCAGACCCTGCGCGTCGACGACCTGGCCGACCTGCGGCGGCGTCGCGCCGCGCTCTAGCCTGCGCCGGATCATCTGGGTCTCGTCCTGCTCGGAGAGATAGCCGAGGCGCAGCTGGATGGCGAAGCGGTCGAGCTGGGCCTCCGGCAGCGGGTAGGTGCCCTCGTACTCGATCGGGTTGTCGGTGGCCAGCACGATGAAAGGCTGTGGGAGCAGGAAGGTTTCGCCGTCGATGCTCACCTGCCCCTCGGCCATGGCCTCCAGCAGCGCCGCCTGCGTCTTGGGCGGGGTGCGGTTGATCTCGTCGGCGAGCAGGACATTCGTGAAAACCGGACCGCGACGGAAATTGAAACGGCCCGACGACATGTCGTAGATCGTCGAGCCGAGCAGGTCAGCGGGCAGTAAATCAGGCGTGAACTGCACGCGGGTGAAATCCAGGCCGAGCGCGGCCGCGAAGGACCGCGCGATCAGCGTCTTGCCCAGCCCTGGCAGATCCTCGATGAGGACATGTCCTCCGGACAGCACGGCGATCATGATGAGCTGCAACTCATCTCGCTTGCCGACCACGACTCGGCCCAGCTCACGCAGCACGGCGTCGGAGCGCTGGACGGTCACGTTCAACGGCATGGTCATCGGTGGCCTTAACCCCTCACATCGTCTGCAATCGGCGCAGGATCTCGTCCAGCGCCTCCCTACCCGGTGCGCGACCGGTCTGGTCGCGCAATGCCGAGTTCGCCGGATCGACCCAGCGCCACAACTCGGGTCCGAACTGCAGTTGACCGGCAGCTTCGGTGGCCCTTCGATTCTTGGCGACCCGCAGGCCGGTGGACAGTTCGAACTCCTTGGCCAGCAACGGACGCAGGTGGCGGTCCCAGTCGGCGCGCGTACCGTCGGCGCGCGCGGTCAGCATCTCGGCGCGCGCGTGCCAGCGGCCGAGCATCTCGGCCGGGCCGTTGTCGATGTACTCGGTCAGCGGTTCCTCGCGCACCACGCGATGCCGCATCGACCAGAGCAGTGTCGCCAGCGCGATCGCGACCGGCAGCGCGACGGCGAGCAGCACCGCGTCGCGGGCCACCCGCACCAGCGCCACTTCGATCAGCAGCACGACGACGACCGCGGCCGCGATCACGGACGATCGATTCATGCCGCGACCCCCTGGCCTGTTCGGGCGACCAGCCACGATGGCGTGTCCCAGCGCCGGCCGCTCATGCTGTGTCCTCCCGGCATGCTCGGGCGCCCTGCGTGGTCACGCAAGCTGCCGCCTCCGGGCGCTGACCGCTCATGCCGCGACCAGCCTTCTCTGCAGATCCGACAGCACGATGCGCAGCAGCTGTTCGGCGCGCATGCGCTGCCATTCGAGCATGGAGTGCGGGCTGAACCGCGCCTCCTCGAACAGCGCGACCAGCTCACGCGCCGAAGCATCGTGCAGCACACCGCTTTCGAACGCGCGGGCCAGGACTTCCATCGGGGTGTCCGATGCCTGCGGGCGGGCGGCGCTGTCGCTGGACAGGCCACGCTCCATGGCCACGTAGCAGGCGATGATCGCGGTGCGCGGGTCCTGGCCGGGCGCGTTCATCGCGGCAAGGCCCATCTCGGCGGCCCTGGTGAGCGAGTCGACGGCGCTCGGCGCGGTGTCAGGAAGAGCGGGGGCGGCGGGCACGGGTTCGCGGCGCGAGGCCAGCGCGACGACGATGAGTCCGAGCAGCGCCAGCGCGATCAGCACGAGGGCAAGCACGCCCGCGATCACCAGCGCGGTGCCGGTCAGTTCGGCGGCGCCGGTGCCGGGGTCGGGGGCAGGCGCGTCGGTCGGGGTCGGGACCGGGCCGGAGCCTTCGGGCAAGGTCTCCGAGGCCGGGTGCATCGGCCGGGCTCCCGGCAGCAGGAACAGCGCGGTCACACCGCCGGCGAAGACCAGCGCGAGCACAGCCAGGACGAGCGGGCCGAGCAGTGCCAGCCGACGCCATGGGAAGCGGGGTGTCGCGTCGCGTTCGGCTTGCGGCATGGCCAGCGGGAGACGATGCTGACTGGCGATCACTCCCGCGATCAGGATGACGATGGACACCAGCAGCAGCACCGGCATCACCGCCACCAGCAGTGGCGACGGCGCGCTGGTCGACGATTCGGCGGGACCGGCACCGGGGAGATAACCCTGCAACGCGATCGTCGCAGCGACAAGCAGTGCGATCACGACGATCGCCCGCGGAATGGGCTGACTCACCCCGATCACAGCTGTACCACCAAACCCCAGAGCCTGCACAAAACAGCCACATAGTTACACGCCGAGTGGTTCGCTCGGGAGGAAATCGATACTTTGGATAACCTCCCCTTTTATTGTCCCCCCGAATTCCGTGGCTTGTTACGCGGTGCGAACCATCGCGGCGTCGACCAGGGGCAACTCACCGAGCCTGCTCGCGGTCCGGGCCAGGTCGGGGATCGCGGGAACACCCGCGGTCAGCTCGGTTACCAGTTCGGGAGCGTGGATCGTGCAAGGTAAGTCGGCGTCGTAGAGGACATCGACGAGGTTCACCAGACGCATGGTCCAGTCCGGTGGCACCTCGCGCAGGGGCGGCACCGCGCGCAGGGTCCAGCGGTGGAATCGGCTGGTCAGGGCGAGGTAGTCGGCCGCGCTGGTCGGTGCGCCGCACAGTTGCTCGAAATCGAAGGTCACCGCGTCGCCGTCGACGGCGTGTGCCCGCACGGTGCGACCGTTCCCGACAGACAGGTCGACGCCGGTCCCATCCTCCACCTCGATGCCGGTCTGGTGCGCTGTGCCGACGCCGTTGCCTGACCGGTGTTCGGCATCGATGTCGGCCGGCTCGAGGAGGTAGCGGCCCGAGACGAAACCGCTGTCGCGGCGGGTGCCGACGGTCCGGTAGTCCAGTGGACCGTCGAGGGTGACGACGTCGAGGTTGGCCAGGATGCGCTCGATGGTCGGCACGAAACGGTCGTGGAACAGCGGGTTCGGCAGCAGGTCGCGGGGCGCGTAGTTCGAGGTGACCACCAGCGTGCGGTGCTGGGCGAACAGGGTGTCGAGCAGGCGGGCGACGAGCATGGCGTCGCCGATGTCGTTGATGTGGAACTCGTCGAAGCACACCAGGTCGGCGTCGGCCAGCAGGCCTGCGACGGCCCGTTCGATCGAGCCGAGCTCATGGGCCGCCGTGTGCAGGGCGGCGAAGAAGCTGTGGAAATGGAAGCGGCGCTTGTGGTCGGAACCGACGCTCGCGAAGAAGCGGTCCATCACCATCGTCTTGCCGCGTCCGGGCCTGCCGTGCAGGTAGATGCCCCGGTGCCGCTTGCGTGGGCGGGCGTGCCGGTCGAGCAGGGCGGCGAGCGCGTCGGCCGCCGCCACCTGGGCTGGGTCCAGAACCACCGTGCCGGAATTCATCGCAACCTCCTCGTCCTCTACAGTTGTAGAGGCTGAGGCGGCAGCAGACCAGAGAAGGTGACGATGTCCACAGAACGGCGCGGCCAGATCGTGGCCGGCGCAATCGATCTCATCGCGACCCGCGGCATCCGCGCGCTCACCCACCGTGCGGTCGATACCCGGCTCGAGTTGCCGGCGGGCTCGACGTCCTACTACTTCCGCACCAGGCACGCCCTGATCGAGGCGGTCGCCGACGGCATCACCGCCCGCTCCCGCGCCGACTTCGCCGCAGCACAGCGCGGACACACGGCTGATGTCGCGCTCACCATCGCCGCCAGACAGCCGGGCCCCGCGACCGACGTCACGCCCGGCGTCACCACCGGACCGCCGGAACGCACGGCCGACATCACGCACGACTTCCCCGCCGCACAGCACGATCCGACGGCCGACATTGCCCGCGACATCGCAGCCTGGCTCGCTCACCTGCTGAAACATCGCCGCAACGAGCTGATCGCCCGGCACGCCCTGATCATCGAGGTGCTCTCCGACCCCGACCTGCACGCCCGCCTGGCGGGCAGCCTGTTCTCCCTGGAGCGCGCCACCGAGCTGTTCACCGCACTCGGCGCCGCCGACCCCGCCGGCGCGGCAGGAGACTTCCTCGCCCTGCTGGAGGGGCTGGTCTTCGACCGCTTCGCCGGTCCGCGCGCGGATCAGCCCGCGACCGTCGAGCAGCTCGCCCGTCCACTCTCACAGTTTCTGGCGAACGCGAGTTGTGACTATTCCCAGCCCATTTCCGAATAGGGCACCGCGGAATTGAGCGCGGCAATTCCGAGCGCCGAATATTCGATCAGATCGGCGGGGAGATCACTCAGCGGAAACCATTGCAGCGCATAGCATTTGTCGGGTTCCCTATTGAAAGGCTCACCCCGCCAGCGCTCGGCGCGAAAGAACAGGCCGAGCCGTGAATCGCGCCCAGGGGCGGTCACATGGGCGACGTGGACGAGCCGAAGATCGGCGGGCTCCAGCTCGACCCCGATCTCCTCCATGGCTTCGCGAACCGCGCCCACCGCTGCGGACTCGCCCGCCTCGAGCTTGCCCGAGGGCAGATGCCAGCGGTTGTCGTACTTGTCGCCGCTACGGCGCAGGCTCAGCAGGATCCGATCGTCGCGGATCAGCAGGATGTGGACATCGACCAGGTGGCGTGCGATCACCGTGCCGAGCCTACGAAACCGGCGCGCCCGGGGTGGGTGAGAATCGGTGGATGCCGAGCGAGAACCTCATGCTGATCCACGATCCCGAACGACTGGCGAGTGGCGAACGGGTGCTCGGCGCCGAGTTCACCGCGATGCACGAGCGGGTGCGTGCGGTGACCGCGCTGACCTCCCGCCTCAACATCACGCCCTTCGAGGACGAGGCGGCGAAGGCGGCGCTCTTCGAGCAGATCCTTGGCCGCCCGCTCCCGGCGGGCGTCACCATCTACCCGCCCTTCTACACCGATCACGGGCTGAATCTGGAGCTGGCGGAACGGGTGTTCGTCAACCAGGGGTGCACGTTCCTCGACTACGCGGGCATCCGGCTGGGCCGGGGCGTGATGATCGGCCCGAAGGCCACGCTGATCACCATGAGCCATCCGGTCGACCCGGGGGAGCGGCGCAAGTACCTCACGGGCGGGCCGATCGACGTCGCGGAGAACGTGTGGATCGGCGCGGGCGCGACGATTCTGCCCGGGGTGCGCATCGGACGCGACGCCGTGATCGCCGCGGGCGCCGTCGTGGCCGACGACGTGCCCGCGGCGAGCCTGGTGACCGGCCCCAAAGGCGCCGTGCACCGCAGCTGGTAGCCGGTTCAGGCGGTGAGCACCAGGCCCGAGGTCGGGACGCCGGTGCCGGCGGTGACGAGGATGCGTTCGAGCTCGTCGACCTGGTTGACCGAGGTGCCGCGGATCTGGCGGACGGCTTCGGCGATGCCGTTCATGCCGTGGATGTAGGCCTCGCCCAGCTGGCCGCCGTGGGTGTTGAGCGGGAGCCTGCCGCCGATCTCGATGGCGCCGTCGGCGATGAAGTCCTTGGCCTCGCCACGACCGCAGAAACCCAGCTCCTCGAGCTGCATGAGCACGAACGGGGTGAAGTGGTCGTAGAGGATCGCGGCCTGCATGTCGGCCGCGCTCAGCCCGCTCTGGGCCCACAGCTGGTCACCGACGAGGCCCATTTCCGGCAGGCCGGTCATGGCGTCGCGGTAGTAGCTGGTCATCACGTACTGGTCGGCGCCGCTGCCCTGGGCGGCGGCCGCGATGATCGCGGGGCGCTGCGGGAGATCGCGGGCGCGTTCGGCGCTGGTGACCACGATGGCGACGCCGCCGTCGGATTCCTGGCAGCAGTCGAGCAGGTGCAGCGGTTCGGCGATCCAGCGTGAATCCTGGTGCTGTTCCAGGGTGATCGGCTTGCCGAAGAAGAAGGCGTTCGGGTTCACCGCGGCGTGCTTGCGGTCGGCCACCGCGACGGCGCCGAAGTCGGCACTGGTCGCGCCGGTGACGTGCATGTACCGGCGCGCGACCATGGCGACCTGCGCGGCTGGCGTGCCGAGACCCTGCGGGTAGGCCCAGCCCGCGTCGATGCCCGATGACGTCGGCGCGGCCGCCAGCGCGGGCGAGAACTGCCCGAACCTGGCACCGGAACGCTCGTTGAACGCACGGTAGGCGACCACCACGTCGGCGACGCCGGTGGCCACCGCCATGGCGGCCTGCTGCACGGTCGCGCAGGCCGCGCCACCGCCATAACCGATGTGGCTGAAGAACTTCAGGCTCGGGATGCCGACGGCCCTGGCCACGGCGGCCTGGGTGTTGGTGTCCATCGTGAAGGTGGTCAGGCCGTCGACGTCGGCGGGGGTGAGGCCCGCGTCGGCCAGCGCGGCACTGACGGCCTCCGCGGCCAAACGCAATTCGCTGCGGCCGGAGTCCTTCGAGAAATCGGTGGCGCCGATGCCGACGATCGCGGCTTGCCCGGACAGGCCCGTCATGAGTTCTCCAAAGAAGGAAGGGCGATCACCGCGGTGGCCGTGATGTGCTCGCCGAGGCTGTCGCGACCGCGCACATCGAGGGTGACCAGCGCGCCGGACACGTCGGTGACCGTGCCCGAAAGGGTCAGCGTGTCACCGGCATACAGCGGCACACCGAGGCGCAGGGCGATGGACTTCACCAGCGCGCGCGG
Organism: Nocardia sp. NPDC060259; assembly: GCF_042728775.1. Taxonomy (NCBI): domain Bacteria; kingdom Bacillati; phylum Actinomycetota; class Actinomycetes; order Mycobacteriales; family Nocardiaceae; genus Nocardia; species Nocardia sp. NPDC060259. Next base: position 22,616 of record NZ_JBHXAY010000077.1, on the reverse strand, counting down.
CCCCGCCCAGTCGGTGACGAAGCGCTGCACCAGGCCGGTGTCGGTGAGGATATTGACGAAGATGTCGCTGGAACCGCGCTCGACCGCCTTGTCGCGGTCGTGGTGTACGTCCTGGAAGTCCCTGGTGGCCAAGGCCGTACTGATCACGAAAGTGGGATCGGCGTGGATCACCAGCTCGGGTAGCGTGTCGCCCACCGCGACGGCGGTGGGTTCGGTCGTGGCGGTCACTGCGCGGCCTCCCAGTAGGGCAGAACGGTTCCGTCGGCGAGCTTTTCGAAGGCGACCCGGACGGGCACGCCGACAGCGACCTCGGCCGGATCGATGCCGCGCAGCTCACCGAGCATGCGCACTCCTTCGTCGAGCTCGACGAGGGCGACGACGAACGGCAACTCACGGCCCGGCACCTTCGGCGCGTGGTGCACGACGAAGCTGAACACCGTGCCGGTGCCAGCGGCGACCACGTAGTCGGTGGTCTCGGCTTTGTCCTGCCACAGGGCGGGGATCGGTGGATGCCGCAGCGAACCGTCGGGCAGCCGCTGGATGCGCAGCTCACCGATTTCGGTACCGGCCCAGAAGAATTCGGTGTCCTTGGAGATGACCGGGCCGACGCGGTCGGCGGGCGCGAGGGCGATATCGGATGCCTCGGGCGCTTCCTTCGCGGCGGGCACGAATTTCAGGATGCGGAACAGCATTTCGGTGACCACCTCGTCACCGACCGACCAGGTGGTGGTGAAGGTGAGGAACCAGCCGTCGCCGAGCCCGGTGCGCTTGGGGCCCTTGAACTCCGAGAGCCGGCTGGAGACGGTCACCTCCTCCCCCGGCCGCAGGTAGCGGTGGTAGGTCTGCTCGCAGTTGGTGCCGACGACGGAGGTGAAGCCCGCGTCGTCGAGCAGCTGCGTGGCCAGGCCGAGCGGGTCGTCGGCGGTGCGCACGCCGTGCAGACCGTTCATCGTCCACACCTGGGCCATGGCGGGCGGGGCGACGATGCCGGGGTGACCGGCGGCCTTGGCGGCGGCCTCGTCGACGTAGATCGGATTGGTGTCGCCGATCGCCTCGACCCAGTTGTTGATCATCGGCTGGTTCACCGGGTCGCGCCCGGCCCGCGGCGCGGACTCGCCCGCCGCGGCCAGTTTCGACAGTGCTTCCTGCACGCCCTGCTCCTTGCTCATCGGGGGACGCGCGGCAGTTCCAGGCCGGCGGAGGCGACCAGTTCGCGCATGATCTCGTTGACGCCGCCGCCGAAGGTGACGACGAGGTTCTGCTTGGTGCGCCGGTCCAGCCAGCCGAGCAGTTCGGCGGTGCCTGGCTCGGCGGGATCGCCGTAGCGGCCGACGATCTCCTCGACCACCCGGCCCGCTTCCTGGAGCGATTCGGTGGAGAAGATCTTGGTGGCCGAGGCGTCGGCGATCACGGTGTTCTGCGCGGCGGCCGGGTCGGCGGCGGCGACCTGCCAGTTCAGCAACTCGTTGAGCCGCACCATGGTGCGTACCCGGCCCAGCGCGCGGCGCACCTCGGGCTCGCCGAGCAACTGGTGCTGCGCCGACCAGTCGTGCAGGCGGTCGTAGAGCTGCTCGATCTTGCCCGACGGGCCGAGGCTGACCCGCTCGTGGTTGAGCTGGGTGGTGATCAGGCGCCAGCCGCGGTTCTCCTCGCCGACCAGCATCTCCGCAGGCACCCGCACGTCGTCGAAGTAGGTGGCGTTGGTGTGGTGGGCCCCGTCGCAGGTGATGATCGGGGTCCAGGAGTAGCCGGGGTCCTTGGTGTCGACGATCAGGATGGTGATGCCGCGGTGCCGCGACTCCACCGAACCGGTGCGGCAGGCCAGCCAGACGTAGTCGGCCTCGTGCGCGCCGGTGGTGAAGATCTTCTGGCCGTTGACGATCCAGTCGCCGCTGTCGTCGCGCACCGCGGTGGTGCGCAGCGCGGCGAGGTCGGTGCCCGCTTCGGGTTCGGAGTAGCCGATCGCGAAATGGATGTCACCGGACAGGATTCCGGGCAGGAACTTCTGCTTCTGCGCGTCGGTGCCGTACTTCTGCAGCGTCGGGCCGACGGTCAGCAGCGTCACCAGCGGCAGCGGCACATCGGCGCGCACCGCCTCGTTGAAGAAGATCTGCTGTTCCATCGGGCCGAAGCCCTGGCCGCCGAATTCCTTCGGCCAGCCGACGCCGAGCCAGCCGTCGCGGCCCATCCGGCGCACCACCTCGCGGTAGGCGTCGCCGTGCCGGTTGACCGCCATCTCGGCGTGTTCCTCCGGAGTGACGAGATCGGCGAAATAGGAACGCAATTCTTCGCGCAACCGCCGCTGCTCGGCGGTCAGATCGATGAACATCTTGCTCCCAGAAGGTCGAGGCGCAGGCCCGCGCCGCCGAGCAGACGGGCGAGGTCTTTGGCCTGTGAGTAGTAGCGGTGCATCGGGTGGGTGATATCCACGCCCAGTCCACCGTGCAAGTGGTGACATTTCTGCATGGCGCGCGGAACTTCGGCCGCCGCCCAGTAGGCGAGCACCTCGAGGTCCTCGTCGATCCGGCTCTGATGCTCGGGCGACGCGTCGTCCTGGGCCAGCGCCCAGCACGCCGATTCCGCGGCCACGTGCAGCGTCCGCGAGACCACGTACAGGTCGGCGATCTGCTGGGCCACCGCCTGGAACTCGGCCAGCGGCCTGCCGAACTGCTCACGCGTGCGCACGTGCTCGGCGGTCAGCGTGAGCGCGCCCTTGAGCAGGCCGTCGGCGACCGCGCCGATGGTGGCCAGCGCGTGCCGGTGCAGCCGGGGCAGCACCTCGGCGGGCAGCAGCTGATCGGCCGGGATCTCGACCTCGTCGAGGACCAGCGTCGCCTCCGGGATGCCCGCCGAACCGGCGACCGGGATGATCCGGAGCCCCGGCGCGACCGATTCCACCAGCGCGACGCCCGCGTCGGTGGGCACCAGGATCCAGCGCGCCTGCTCGGCGTAGATCACGCCGACCTTGCGGCCGGTGATCCGCACGGTGTCACCGTCGCGGACCGCCTTGGTGCTCGGCGCGGTCGTGAACGGCGCACCCGGCTCGCTGAGCGCGGCGGTGAGCACGGTGCCCTTGCCGACCTCGGCGACCACGCGCCCGGCGAGCTCCTCCGACAGCGAGGGCAGCAGCGGCAGCACGCCGAACCCGAAGGTCGGCAGCGCGGGCACCGCCACCGCGTCGGTGGCCAGCTCCATGAGCAGAGCCGACACCTCCAGCAGGCCCATGCCGTCACCACCGAACTGCTCGGGCACGGCGACCGCGAGCAGGCCGGAGTCGATCAGGCTCGGCCACAATTCCATATCTCGGGCCTGCTCACGTTCGAGCAGGCTCACGACCACCTCGGCTACGGCGTCGGCGCTTTCGTCGCGGGTGAAGTCCACGGCGTCCTCCCTCATCGAGCTAACTGTCCGCATCGCGCGGCAGGCCGAGAATCCGTTCGGCGGCCACGGTCAACAGGATCTGCTCGGTACCGCCCGCGATGGAGAGACAGCGTGTGAGCAAGAATTCTTTCAGGGCTTCGTTTTCCAGGGAGCCTTCTTGTTCAGAAAGCTCCAGGGCGTACTCCGCCAGGTCCTGCCGGTGCCGGACACCGACGAGTTTGCGGACGCTGGCTTGGGCGCCCGCGTCGACTCCGGCCATGGTCGCCACCGCGATCCGCTGCTCCAGCAAGGAGCCCGCGATCGAGGAGGTGATCAGGTCGCCGAAGCGGTCCTCACGCAGTTCAGTTCCCCATCCGCCGACCGGGAAACGGTCGAGCAGCGCCTCCAGCGCGCCGCCGATTCCGCCGCCGCCCATGGCGACCCGCTCGGCCGACAGGGTGGTGCGCGCGATCTTCCAGCCGTTGTTGAGCGCGCCGACCAGGCCGTCGTCGGGGACGAAGACGTCGTCGAGGAAGACCTCGCTGAAGCGTTCCTCACCGGTGATCGTGACCAGCGGGCGTACCTGCACGCCCGCGGCGCGCATGTCGACGAGGAAGTAGCTGATCCCGCGGTGCTTGGCCGCGGCGGGATCGGTGCGAGCCAGGCAGATGCCCCAGTTCGCGATCGTCCCCAGCGACGTCCACACCTTCTGGCCGCGCAGCACCCAGCCGCCGTCGACCTTCTCGGCCGTGGTGCGCAGGGCCGCGAGGTCCGAGCCTGCGCCCGGTTCGCTGAACAGCTGGCACCAGGTCACCTCGCCGTGCAGGGTCGGCCAGACGAAGCGCTCGATCTGCTCCGGCGTGCCGAAGCGCAGCAGGGTCGGCACCGCCCAGCCCGCGACGGCCAGGTCGGGGGTCTCCAGGTCGGCGCGGCGCAGCTGTTCGGCGATCTGCAGGCAGGTCATCGGATCGGCTTCGCGCCCATACGGTTTCGGCCAGTGCGGCATCACGAAGCCGCCCTCGACCAGCGCGCGCTGCTGCTCGGCGGGCGCCAGCGCGGCGATGGCGGCGATCTCGGCGGTCAGCGCGGAATCGCCCGCGGCGTCACCGAGGACGCGCTCGGCGCCGGTGGTGCGGCGCTGCCCTGCCCTGGTGAGTTCGGCGACCCTGGCCCGCCAGCGCGCCGTTCCACCGAGCAGCTGGCGCAGCGAGCTGGCCCGGCGCAGGTAGAAGTGCGCGTCGTGTTCCCAGGTGAAGCCGATGCCACCGAGCACCTGGATGGCGTCCTTGGCGGTGTCGACCGCGGCGTCGAGCGCGGCGGCCGCGGCGACGGCGGCGGCGATCGGCAGTTCGGCGCCGCCCTCATCGATGGCGGCGGCCGCGTCGGCGGCGACGGCACGGATCAGCTCGGTGCGGCACAGCATCCAGGCGCAGATGTGCTTGATCGCCTGGAACCCGCCGATCGGCTTGCCGAACTGCTCACGGACCTTGGCGTAGTCGACCGCGGTGCGCAGGCACCAGCCCGCGATGCCAGCCAGCTCGGCCGCCGCGAGGGCGACGAACAGGTCGGTGACGTCGACCTCGGGCGCGAAGCTCGACGACACCGCGACCCCGGCGGCCTCCACCCTGGCCAGCGGCACGGTGTGGTCGGCGTTCGGCAGCGGCGTGATCGTCACCACAATGGGCGATAGCAGCAACCAGCGCGTGCCGTCCGGCGTGCTCGCCGGCGCAAGGACCTGGGTGTCCTTGTCGGCGCCGTAGACGTACTCCCAGGCGCCGGTGACGGTCCAGCCGTCGGCGTCCGAACCCACCGCTGTCGCGGTCGGCCGCTCGCCCGGCACGGCGACACCGCACGGCGCACCGCCGGTCACCGCGCCCTGGGTGATCAGCCCGGCCAGCGCGGTGGCCAGCACCGGACCGCCGACCAGGTCGTCGGCGGTCTGTTCCAGCAGCACGGCCAGGTCGGCCACGGTGCCGCCCAAGCCGCCGTGCTCCTCGTCGAGCGCGACCTCGAAGAGGCCGAACTCGGTCAGCGCGGGCCAGTACTGGTGCCAGCTTCCGGCACCGCCGGCCCGCATTGTTGCAATCGGCGCGACCGAACTCGCCCAGCCCCGCAGCGACTCCGCGGCGGCTTTATGCTCGTCAGTGGTGGCGATGGTCACAAGAAAAACCGCCCTTCCGGCGTGGCTCCCACTCCTAGAACATGTTCTAATATCCGGGCCGGGTGTAAGTCAAGAGACCTACACTGGTCCGACATTTCAGGCGCACGCAGTGAAAGGGTTTCCACGATGGACAGTCCGGCCCCCACGCCCACCGTGACGACACTGTCGGAGGACGAACTGAGCTCCAACGCTCAGCGGGAGCGCCGCAAGCGGATCCTCGACGCCACCCTGTCGCTGGCTTCCAAGGGCGGCTACGACGCCGTCCAGATGCGCGCGGTCGCCGAGCGGGCCGATGTCGCCGTCGGCACCCTGTACCGCTACTTCCCGTCCAAGGTGCACCTGCTCGTCTCGGCGCTGGCCAGGGAATTCGAGCAGTTCGAAGGCAAGCGCAGGCCACTACCCGGCGACGGCCCTTCCGAGCGCATGCACGGCCTGCTGACCCAGATCACCCGGATGATGCAGCGCGACCCGCTGCTCACCGAGGCCATGACGCGCGCGTTCATGTTCGCCGACGCCTCCGCCGCGGCCGAGGTCGATCGCGTCGGCAAGGTGATGGACCGGGTCTTCGCCCGCGCGATGAGCGACGGCGAGCCCGACGAGCGTCAGCTCGCCATCGCCAGGGTCATCTCCGATGTGTGGCTGTCGAACCTGGTCGCGTGGCTCACCCGGCGCGCGTCGGCGACCGACGTCACGGAACGACTCGAGCTCACCGTCGACCTGTTGCTGGGCGATCGCGGATAGACGACAAATCCCCTACAGCTGTTGACACGCGTCGGCTGTGCGTCTTCCCCTTGGAAGATGCATAGCCGACGTCGCATATGCGGAACCATGCATCTACCAGCCACGCGGGCGTCGCCATCGGGCCCGCGGGCATGCTGAGCTCGGCGAACAGGGCATGCCCAGATGGGCGAAAGGCCCGGAATTAGCGACATGGTCGCGAGTCACCGGCCGACACCCGAGCGCACAACCCGCCGCGCCGCCAGCGCGGCAAAATTGACGCAGTATTGTTTTTCGCGCCCCCTGATCAACTCCTCCCATCACTAGGTTGGATGCGTGAGCGCACAGGATCTGCCCTTGGAAGTCCGCCGTGCACTGGCGTCGGTTGCGCGCGTGCCACGGCTCTTGGTTGCCTCGGACTACGACGGGACTATCGCCCCGATCGTGTCCGACCCCGCCAAAGCGTTTCCCCAACGGGAATCGGTGAGCGCCTTACGCGCGCTGGCGGGGTTGGCGAACACGACGGCGGCGGTGATTTCCGGTCGGGCACTACGTGATCTGGCGGCGCTGTCGCGCCTGCCGGTCGAGGTGCAGCTGATCGGCAGTCACGGCTCGGAGTTCGACGTCGGCTTCGTGCACGCGATCGACAACGACGCCAAACAGCTGCTGACGGAGATCAACTCCGCATTCGCCCAGATCGCCGCCGAGAACCCCGGCGTCGCCGTCGAGATGAAACCGGCGAGCGCCGCGTTGCATGTGCGCAACGCCAGCCCCGAGATCGGCAGGCGCGCACTGAATTCCGTGCGTCAGGGCCCGGCCTGCTGGGTCGGCGTGCAGGTGACCGAGGGCAAGGCGGTGATCGAGCTCGCCGTGATCCCCACCGACAAGGGCACCGCGCTCGACACCATCCGGCACCAGGAGAGCTCGTCGGCCGCCGTGTTCTTCGGCGACGACGTCACCGACGAGAAGGCCTTCCGGGTGCTGTCCGGCCCCGATGTCGGGATCAAGGTCGGCGACGGCGAGAGCCTGGCCAAGCTGCGGGTCGATTCGACCGAGGACGTGGCGCGGGCGCTGGCCTTCCTGGTGGAGGAACGCCGCACCTGGCTGGCCGGCGCCAGCGCGCCGCGCATCGAGCGACTGTCCATGCTGGCCAGCCCGCGCTCGGTCGCGCTGCTCACCCCCGACGCGACGGTCACCTGGTTCTGCCATCCCGAGCCGGATTCGGCGGCGGTGTTCGCGCACCTGCTCGGCGGCGCCAACGCCGGGCATTTCACCGTGGCACCGGAGCGGGCGGGCCTGCCGCTGTCGCAGCGGTACGTGGACGGCACGATGACCGTCCAAACCCGCTGGGCCAGTTTGCAAGTCACCGACTACCTGCCGCACGACGTCGCCCCCGACCGCACCGACCTGACCCGCGTGATCACCGGTGACGCGAAGGCCGTCGTCACCTTCGCGCCACGGCCGGAATTCGGCCAGGTGCCGGTGCGCATCGAATCCGTGCCGAGCGGGCTGCGGGTCAGCGGCACCAACGATCCGATGGTGCTGCGCTCGCCCGGCGTGCAATGGGAGATCCTCTCCGACGGCACCAACGAGCAGGCGCGCGCGGTGGTCGACCCGTCCGGCGCACCGGTTGTGCTCGAATTGCGCTGCGGCACCGCAGACCTCGCGCCGTCGATGACGCCGGAACACCAGCGCCGCCAGCTGGCCGAGCAGTACTGGTCGCAGTGGGCGGCCGGGCTCCAGCTGCCGCCGCTCAAGCCGGATCTGATGAAGCGCTCCGCGCTGACCCTGCGCGGGCTCGTGCACCGCCCGTCCGGCTCGATCCTGGCCGCGGCGACGACCTCGCTGCCAGAGGACATCGGCGGCGTGCGCAACTGGGACTACCGGTACTGCTGGCTGCGCGACGCGTCGCTGACCGCGCAGGCGCTGGTGACGCTGGGCTCGCTGACCGAGGCCGAGGAGTTCCTCGGCTGGACGCACCGGGTCCTCGACACCCTCCCCGGCCCCGAGCGGCTGCACCCGCTGTACACGATCTACGGCGAGACGCTGCCGCCGGAAGCCGTCATCGACCTGCTGCCCGGTTACGCGGGCTCGCGGCCGGTGCGCGTCGGCAACGCGGCGAACATGCAGGTGCAGCTCGACGTGTTCGGGCCGATCGTCGACCTGATCACCTCGATGGCGCACGAGCGGGAACGCCAGGGCATCATCGAGCCGGCCAGGGCACTGCCCGACCCCGACTGGGAGCTGGTGCACGCGATGGTGTCGGCGGTGCAGCGGCGCTGGACCGAGCCCGACCACGGCATCTGGGAGATCCGCGGCAACCCGCGTCACCACGTGTACTCCAAGGTGATGGGCTGGCTGACGATCGATCGCGCGCTGACCCTGGCCGAGCGCTTCGACCGCCCGGCCGATCCCGAGTGGGCGCTGCTGCGCGACACCATCGCCGACGAGGTGAAGGCCAAGGGCTGGAACGACGAGGTGCAGTCCTACACCGCCGCCTACGACGGCACCGATCTCGACGCCGCGACCCTGCACATCGGGCTGAGCGGGCTGATCGATCCGGCCGACCCGCGATTCGCCGCGACGGTCATCGCGACCGAGGCCGAATTGCGCAGCGGCGCGACGGTCTACCGCTACCACCACGACGACGGCCTGCCCGGCGGCGAGGGCGGGTTCCACCTGTGCGCCGCGTGGCTGGTCGAGGCGTACCTGCTCATCGGCAGGCGCTCGGACGCCGAGGCACTGTTCGCCCAGCTGGTCGCGGCCGCGGGGCCGACCGGCCTGCTGAGCGAGGAGTACGACCCCGTCGCCGAACGCTCACTGGGCAACCATCCCCAGGCCTACAGCCACCTGGGCCTGCTGCGCTGCGCCCAGCTGCTGAGCCAACCCGCCGACGTACTGGTATAGCCCCGACGTAGCGGGCCGGACTCCCCCGAGCCCGGCCCGCTACCGACCGGCGGTTCGACGCTCAGTTGGCCGCTTCGTCTGAGAAAGCAACCCAGGTTTTGCCGTCCTGAACCTTGACCCGGACATGCATAGTGCTGCGGTCGAACCCCCAGCCTTCGCTACGGCTAGCTTTCCACCATTTTGCATGCTCGACGTAGAACAGTTGCCAATTGCCCTCGTCCTGCAGATGGCGAACCATCATGTCAGCGATCTCGCGGGCCGGCGCACCGTTTGTACTCCCGATTTGGAACTCACGATCACAATAGGTCGAGGAAGTCCCGCTGCGACAGCCCTGGTCATTGTCAGCCACTATCGTGAGCCCTTGCGGCAGCGTCGGCAGGATATCGCTGGGCGGCATCCTTGCATGCTCCCCGGCCATAGCCACGACGAACATGAAAGTCCCCGCCAGGATAACGAAGCAGTAGGCACAGCCCAGGATCAAGCCGATGACCACCGTGGGAGAAATCCGCCTGCCCGCGTTCGCATCAGCGATGAATCCAGCTACCAGGAGGACCACCACGTCGACCACGACAAGCAGCGAAAAGGCCGTCAACTGCAAGTCAGGCAGCAGCCATTCCTCTAAAACGGCGAGCTTCGCCACGGCGATCAACACCAGAATCACGCCGATGCGGAGACGGATTCGGGGCGTGCGCGCCACCAATAGCCAGCACAACGGGGCAACGAAGAGGACGAACGCTGTCATCATCTGGAAGCCCCCGTACCACGCAAGATGGTATCCGCCAACGCAAAAGTTCCGCCAGGCTTCGCCGTGCTCTCCCCAAGTTCCCGCTCGCCACCAGTAAATATGCCGTTGCCGACGTCACGGACGCTGGCAGGGACCACTGACATGGCCCCGTTCTCTCCCCCTGGGGTGCTCATAGACCCCGATGGTATCGCGGGCGGATTGATCCGGACGCCCCTCGCATTTCACCGCGACTGAGTCCCAATTACCTAGCGGCGCAATGGCTTAGCATAAAACCGCGCCTACAGTCCGCCCGGCGAGAGGGGCCTCCCTTGTGCGCCGCATGCCCCATGGAGGCATACCGGCTCGTCGGCGGGGGCTGCCGGTCTCGACAAGTCCGACTCGAACTCGAGCCCGGCTTTTCGGTGTGGTTCGTACCGGGTACTCGTTCCTGCTAAAGTAAAACGGTAACGGTTTCCATTATGATCTAGGGCACAGCCTGCCTGATCGAGCACGGCCAGGAGTACTGCGTGAACAGTCGATTCGCCCGCGTGTGTGCAGGTCTCACGGCGGGAGTGGCGGCCGCGGTCGTGCTCACCGCCTGTGGCGACGGCGCGAAGGACTCCGATGGCCTGTCGATCGTGGCCTCCACGAATGTGTGGGGCTCCATCGCGACCGCTGTCGCCGGGCCCGATGTCCAGGTCACCTCGATCATCAGCGATCCCGCCGCCGACCCGCACTCGTTCGAGACCTCGGCCACCGATACCGCCAAGATCAGCGATGCCGATCTGGTCGTGTTCAACGGCGGGCACTACGACGAGTTCATCGAGAAGGCGATCTCCGGCAAGGACAAGCGGACTGTCGAGGCGTTCGAGCAGCGGGCCGACAAGAGCGACGAGAACGAGCATGTCTGGTACGACGTCAGCACCGTCGCCGCGGTCGCCGACCGGATCGCCGCCCAGCTCGGCGAGCTCGACAGCGCCAACGCCGCCGCCTATACCGAGCGGGCGACCACCTTCAAGAACCAGCTGATCGGCGTCAGCACCATCACCGGGACCATCGCCACCCAGCATCCGAACGCGCCGGTCGCCCAGTCCGAGCCGCTCGCGCACTACCTGCTGGTGGCCGCGACCGCGCAGGACAAGACCCCGCACGAGTTCCAGGAAGCGATCGAGCAGGAGACCGACCCGGCCCCGGCCGCCGTCGCCGCCACCCGCGACCTGATCACCGGCAAGCAGGTCAAGGCGCTGATCTACAACAGCCAGACCGAGGACAAGATCACCCAGGACCTGCGCGCCACCGCGCAGACCGCGGGCATCGCCGTGGTCGAGGTCACCGAGACCTTGCCTGCCGGAATGGATTACGTCCAGTGGCAGACCGCGAACGCCAAGGCGCTCGCGGCGGCGTTGCGCTGAGGCCCTGACATGTCCACGACCGAGGAAGCAGCGCTGACCGTCACGGCACCGGCGGTGTCCGCCACCGCGGCCATCCGGCTGCGCGGGGCCACCTTGTCCTTCGGCGGGCGCACCCTCTGGCGCGACCTCGACCTCGATGTGGCGCCGGGGGAATTCATCGCCGTCCTCGGTCCCAACGGTTCCGGCAAGACCTCGCTGCTGCGAGTGCTGCTCGGCAAGCTCGGCCTGACGGCGGGCACCGCGGAGGTCGCGGGCAAGCGGGCCGATGTCGGCAATCCCGGCATCGGCTATGTCCCGCAGCAGAAGACCATCGACGCCGGTGTGCAGTTGCGCGGGGTCGATCTCGTCGGGCTCGGTGTCGACGGGCATCGCTGGGGACTGGGCTGGCGTGGCCGCGGTGAACGGGCGCGCAAGGTCGAAGCCGCCGTCGCCGCGGTCGGGGCGCAGAGTTTCGCGCATGCTCCGCTCGAGACGCTCTCCGGTGGTGAACAGCAGCGGCTGCGGGTCGCGCAGGCGCTCGTCGGCGATCCGTCGGTGCTGCTGTGCGACGAGCCGCTGCTGAGCCTTGACCTGGCCAATCAGCGGCTGGTCGCCGAACTCGTCGACAAGCGCCGCCGCGAGCACGACACGGCGGTCCTGTTCGTCACCCACGAGATCAACCCGATCCTGCCGCTGGTCGACCGGGTGCTCTACCTCGTCGACGGCGAGTTCCGGATCGGCACGCCCGACGAGGTGATGACCTCGGCGACGCTCTCGGAGCTCTACGGCACCGAGGTCGAGGTGCTGCGGGTGCGCGACCGGCTGGTCGTCGTCGGGACCGGCGACGACATGGACGCCCTCGGCGGTACCGCCTGATGGACAAGCTCACCAAGGTCCTGCACCAGATGTTCGACGTCGGCACCACCGCCGACCTGCTCACCTACGACTTCGTGCAGCAGGCGCTGCTGGCGAGCGCGCTGCTCGGTCTGCTCGCCGGACTGATCGGGCCGCTGATCGTCAGCAGGCAGATGTCGTTCGCCGTGCACGGCACCAGCGAGCTCTCGCTGACCGGCGCGTCGGCGGCGCTGCTGGCCGGTGTCGGGGTCGGGATCGGCGCGATCGCCGGGTCGGTGGTCGCGGCCGTGCTGTTCGGCTGGCTGGGTTCCCGTGCGCGCGAGCGTGATTCGGTGATCGCGGTGGTGCTCTCGTTCGGGCTCGGCCTGTCGGTGCTGTTCCTGTGGCTCGCGCCCGACCGGGCCGGGTCGAAGTTCTCGCTGCTGACCGGGCAGGTCGCCAGCGTCGGCTACGACGGGCTGGCGCTGCTGGTCACCTGCACCGCGGCCGTGCTCGCGGTGCTGGCCGTTGTCTACCGGCCGCTGCTGTTCGCCAGCTCCGATCCCGAGGTCGCGATCGCGCGCGGGGTGCCGGTGCGGGCGCTGTCGGTGGTGTTCGCGGTGCTGCTCGGCATCACCGCCGCGTTCGGCGTGCAGATCGTCGGCGCGCTGCTGGTGCTCGCGCTGCTGATCACCCCGGCGGCCGCTGCCGCGCAGCTGACCGCGAGTCCGTTGCGGGCGACGGTGTTGTCGGTGATCTTCGCCGAGGTGTCCGCGGTGGGCGGGTTGCTGTTGTCGCTGGCGCCGGGTGTGCCGGTGTCGACCTTCGTCACCGGGATCTCGTTCACCATCTACCTGGTGTGCCGGTTCGTCGGACACCGCAACCGGCAGCTGGCCGGCGCGCGCTGACCCTGCCATGGCGTCGGCAGGCTGGGCGCCACGCGTCTCGATTCCGGGCCGACGCCGGCGATAGGCCCAAAGAGCCGCGACCCACGCACGCACGCGCGCAAAATACACAGCATGATCGACTTCAGTGTTCCGGACGATCTGGCCGCGCTGCGGGATCGGGTTCGCGCCTTCGTCGCCGAGCAGATCGTGCCGTTCGAACGCGATCCGCGCCTGACCGCGCACGGGCCGACCGACGAACTGCGCGCCGAACTCGTCGAACTGGCGCGGGCGGAGAAGCTCCTCACAGTGCAGGCGCCGGTCGAATACGGCGGTCTCGGGCTGTCCCATGTCGAGCAGGCGCTCGTCTACGAGGCCGCGGGCTGGTCGACGCTCGGCCCGGTCGCGATGAACTGCGCGGCGCCCGACGAGGGCAATATGTTCCTGCTCGGCAAGATCGCCGACCCCGACCAGGTCGACCGGTATCTGATGCCGGCGATCCGGGGTGAGCAGCGCTCGGTGTTCGCGATGACCGAACCCGGCGGGGCCGGGTCGGATCCCGGGCAGCTGAGCACCGAGGCGGTGTTCGACGGGGAGAACTTCGTCGTCAACGGGCGCAAGTGGCTGATCACCGGCGCCGACGGGGCCAAGACCTGGATCATCATGGCGCGTCTTGCCGAGAACCCGCACCTGCCCGCCGGGCCGACGCTGTTCCTCACCGACGGCGACGCCGAGGGCATCGTCATCGAGCGGATCATGAACACGATGGACCGCAACTACGTCGGCGGGCACGCGGTGGTGCGGTTCGAGAACCTCACGCTGCCGCAGTCCGCCGTGCTCGGCCGCACCGGGCAGGCCCTGCGCTACGCCCAGCTGCGGCTGGCGCCCGCCCGGCTCACCCACTGCATGCGCTGGCTCGGCGCGGCCGAACGCGCCCAGCGCATCGCCCTCGACTACGCGCGCACCCGCACCGCCTTCGGCAGGCCGATCGGCGAACACGAGGGCGTGTCGTTCATGCTCGCCGACAACGAGGTGGCGCTGCACCAGTGCAGGCTGACCATCTGGCACAGCTGCTGGCTGATGGATCAGGGCCAGCAGGCCAGGCACGAATCGTCGATGGCCAAGTCCTATGTCTCCGAGGAGCTGTTCAAGGTCACCGACCGTTGTGTGCAGGTGCTCGGCGGGATCGGAATCAGCGACGAGACGGTCGTGGAGATGCTGTTCCGGGACATGCGCGCGTTCCGCCTCTACGACGGCCCGACCGAAGTCCACAAATACGCCATCGGGCGGCACTTGCTCCGCGAGTAGATCCGTGTTCGATCCAGCGGCCGGTCGGCAGCCTCCGCGGCTACGCAAGCTACCGTCTCCGGCCGCTGACGCCCGGCCGCTAGTACCATTCGATCCCATGAGTTCGGAACTGCTCGTCGATGTCTCTGCCGGGGTCGCCGTGCTCACGCTCAACCGTCCCGCGCAGCAGAACGCCGTCACCCCGACGATGGCGGCCGAACTGAGCGCCGCGCTGCACCGCTGCGACATCGAGGACGCGATCCGCGCCGTCGTCATCACCGGCACCGGGCCCGCCTTCTGCGCGGGCGCCGATCTGTCGGCCAGGGCCGGCGAGGTGAGCGCCACCCTCGACCCGCCGCCGTGGCAGGTCCGCAAGCCGGTGATCGCCGCCGTCAACGGCCACGCGGTCGGGATCGGGCTGGCGCTGGCTCTGCAATGCGATCTGCGGTACTTCGCCGACGACGCCGTCTACGGGCTCAGCCAGGTGCGCCGTGGCGTGCTCGCCGACGGCTACGCGCACTGGACGGTGCCGCGGCTGGCCGGACTGGCCAACGCCGCCGACATCATGCTGACCGGGCGCACCTTCGACGGCGACGAGGCCAAGTCGATGGGTCTGGCCAATGCCAGCCTGCCGGCGGGCGAGGTGCTGCCGACCGCGCTGTCGGTCGCCAACGACATCGCCAACGGGCCGGCGCCGCTGCCGGTCGCGCTGACCAAGCGGCTGCTGTGGGAGAGCCTCGGCATGACGCCTGCCGTCGTCGGGCAGCTCGAAACCGAGCTCAACACCCACGTCGCCAAGAGCATCGACGGCGGTGAGGCGATGGCCGCGTTCAAGGAACGGCGTCAGCCGAAGTGGACGGGCCGCGTCAGCACCGAATGGCCTGCCTGGGACGTCCCCGCGGAACGTCCCAGCCTGGACTGACGCTCAGAAATTACCGTTGCAGGAGCCCGCCAGGTACAGCAACGCGAACAGCACCATCAGGATGGTGCCGATGATGCCCGCGATGTACCCGATCGTCACCTGGGAGCGCCCGGACAGCGCGCCGTAGGACGCGTCGATCTCGTTGAGCGCCCGCTTGCCGAGCACCCACGCGACCGGCCCGAAGATCCCGCAGCAGAACGGGCTGAGCAGCCCGAGCACGAGGATCAGGTTCGCCTGCGGGTGCTCGACCGTCTCACCGATCGGCTGGTTGGGTATCGCCACGCACCGAATTCTACGGTGACAGAGCGGATTTGCCCGGAAACCGCGCGGAGTCAGCCCAGACGGCGCTGTCTCGCGATGTCGGCGAGCACGACACCGGCGGCGACCGAGGCGTTGAGCGACTCGACCGGACCGGCCATCGGGATGCTCAGGATCGAGTCGCAGTTCTCCCGAACCAGGCGCGACAGGCCCTTGCCCTCGGAGCCGACGACGACGACCGTCGGCATGCTGCCGTCGAATTCGTCGAGGGGGGTGTCGCCACCGGCGTCCAGGCCGACGATCTGGAAGCCCTGCGCGGCCCAGTCCTTGAGCGTGCGGGTCAGGTTGGTCGCCCTGGCGACGGGCAGCCGGGCCGCGGCGCCCGCGCTGGTGCGCCACGCCACCGCGGTCACGCTGGCACTGCGACGCTGCGGAATCACCACGCCCTGACCGCCGAACGCGGCCACCGAGCGGATGACCGCACCGAGGTTACGCGGATCGGAGATGTTGTCCAGGGCGACGAGCAGACCTGGCTCGCCGGAGGTCTTCACCCGGTCCATCAGGTCGTCGGGGTGGGCGTAGCGGTACGGCGGCACCTGCAGGGCGACGCCCTGGTGCAAACCGTTGGCGCTCAACCGATCCAGATCGGTGCGCGGCACCTCCAGGATCGAGATGCCGAGGTCGGCGGCGCGCTGCACGCTCTCGGAGAGCCGGTCGTCGTTCTCGGTGCCGACGGCCACGTACAGCGCGGTCGCGGGGACCTCGGCGCGCAGGCACTCGAGCACCGGGTTGCGGCCGAGCACCAGCTCGGGACCGTCGTCGGACTTGCGGCCGACCCGCGGCACACCGGCCTTGCCGGACGGACGCGACTGCGCCGCTTTGGCTTTCGCCGCGGCTGCGGCGCGCTTGGCGGCGGGATGCTTGGTGCGCTCCGTGGCGGGCGGGGTCGCGCCCCTGCCCTCCAGACCGCGGCGGCGCTTGCCGCCGGAGCCGACGACGGCACCCTTCTTGGTGCCGCCCTTCCTGATCGCTCCGCGTCGCTGTGAATTGCCTGCCATCAGTTCGCCTTTCCGCTCGATGCGCCCAGCGACCATTCCGGCCCCTGCGGGGTATCGGTGACCTCGATACCCGCTGCGACAAGCCGATCCCGTGCGGCATCGGCTTCTGCCCAGTTCTTCTCCGCCCGCGCGCTCGCCCGGCGATCCAGCTCGGAGCGGACCAGCACATCGAGCGCGTCGAGCGCCGCCGAGTTGTCGGCGGGGGTGTACCAGTGCGCGTCG
This sequence comes from Nocardia sp. NPDC060259, assembly GCF_042728775.1. Taxonomy (NCBI): domain Bacteria; kingdom Bacillati; phylum Actinomycetota; class Actinomycetes; order Mycobacteriales; family Nocardiaceae; genus Nocardia; species Nocardia sp. NPDC060259. Next base: position 5,891 of record NZ_JBHXAY010000077.1, on the reverse strand, counting down.
AGCGGGTCGGCGCCGAGGATGCCGAGCATCGCGCGGACCTGGCCCGCCAGCTCGGCGGCCGTCTCGACCGCGCCCGCCTCCAGCGCGCGATTGCCCTCGTGCACCACATGGTGAATTTCGGCCAGCGCCTTCGGGATCGCCAGATCGTCGTCGAGCGCGGCGGCGAATCCGTCGGTCCATTTACCGACCGGGACCTCGCCGACCCGGTCGAGCACGCGATGGACGAATGCTTCGATGCGCTGATACGAGGCGACCGCGTCGTCGAGCGCTTTGTCGGAATATTCGAGCATCGAACGGTAATGCGCGCTGCCCAAGTAGAAACGCAATTCGACCGGGCGGACCCGGCTGAGCACATTCGGCACCGAGAGCACATTGCCGAGCGACTTCGACATCTTCTCCCCGCCCATCGTCACCCAGCCGTTGTGCAGCCAGTAACGCGCGAATCCGTCGCCGGACGCTTTGGACTGAGCGATCTCGTTCTCGTGGTGCGGGAAAATCAAATCCATTCCACCGCAGTGGATATCGAATTCGGGGCCGAGATAGAACTCGGCCATCGCGGAGCATTCCAGGTGCCAGCCGGGGCGGCCGGGGCCCCACGGTGACGGCCAGCTCGGCTCGCCTGGCTTGGCGGCCTTCCACAGCGTGAAGTCGCGGGGGTCGCGCTTGCCGCGGGTCGGGGTCTCGCCCTGGTGCACGTCGTCGAGTTTGTGGCCGGACAGCTCGCCGTAGCTGGGCCAGCTCAGCACGTCGAAGTAGACGTCGCCGTCGGCGGCGTAGGCGTGCCCGCGCTCGATCAGCCGCTCCATCAGCCCGACCATCTGGGTGATGTGGCCGGTGGCGCGTGGTTCGGCCGAGGGCGGCAGCACACCGAGCACCTCGTAGGCGGAGTCGAAGGCGCGCTCGTGCGTGGCGGCCCACTCCCACCACGGCCTGCCCGCCTCGGCCGCCTTGTTCAGGATCTTGTCGTCGATATCGGTGACATTGCGGATGAACCACACGTCGTAGTCGTGCGCGAGCAGCCAGCGGCGCAGCACGTCGAAGGCGACGCCGCTGCGCACATGCCCGATATGGGGCTGACCCTGCACGGTGGCCCCACACAGATACACCGAGGCACGGCCGGGGACCAGCGGGGTGAATTCCCGCAGGGTCCGCGTGTCGGTGTCAAAAAGGCGCAAGGTCACGGCATTCGATCCTAGTCGGTGGGATGGTGGTGGAGATGACCGGCCGGTTCGTGGCTCGCCGTGGTACTACGACGGCGGAACGAAGCGGCGAGAACGCGTGGTGCGGCAGGAAATTTTCGGGGCCCGTGAGGGCTACGAACACGCCGCGATCAGACAGGTGGCGATGGCCGCGACGCCTTCACCACGGCCGGTCAACCCGAGACCGTCCGTGGTGGTGCCGGAAACCGAGACCGGGGCGTCGAGCAGCTCACCGAGCACTTTTTGCGCCTCGACGCGGCGCGGCCCAATCTTCGGACGATTGCCGATGACCTGCACCGCCGCGTTGACGACCTCGAAGCCCTCCTCGGCCAGCAGCCTGCGGACCTCGGTGAGCATGGCGGCGCCGGTGACCCCGGCCCACTCGGGACGGCCGACGCCGAAGACGGCACCGACATCGCCGAGACCGGCGGCGGACAGCAGAGCGTCGCAGAGGGCGTGCGCGGCGACGTCACCGTCGGAGTGCCCGGCGCAACCGTCGGCATCGGGAAACAACAGGCCCGCCATCCAGCAGGGGCGGCCGGGCTCGATGGGGTGCACGTCGCTGCCGATTCCGACTCTCATCGGACGACCGCCTGATCGGGACGCTCCGCGACGGCCGGAGTCGGGCGCGCGGCCTCCGCTCCGCGCGCGACGGTGTCTTCCCCGCCGGCGGCAGGGTCGCCCGCAGCGGACACTCGATCGGCGCACAGCGATTCAGCCAGGCGCAGGTCGAGTGGGGTCGTGATTTTGAAGGCGAGCGGGTCGCCCGCGACGGTGCGCACGGCGACGCCGAGGCGTTCGACCAGGCCCGCGTCGTCGGTCGCGCCGACCTCGGTGGCGTACGCCTCGCGCAGGAGGTCGGCGGCGAAGCCCTGCGGAGTCTGGATGGCGCGCAGGTGGGCGCGATCGGGGGTGCCGGTCACCACGCCCGCGTCGTCGACCGCTTTCACGGTATCGACGACCGGCAGGGCGGGGACGACGGCGGGACTACCCGCCTGCAGCTCGGCGGCCACCCGCGCGATCAGCTCCGGTGGAGTGAGCGCGCGAGCGGCATCGTGCACGAGATAGAACGCGGCATCGGGCGCGGCCGCGATCCCGGCGCGCACCGAATCGGTGCGCTCGGCGCCGCCAACGACGACCTGCACCGGCACAGGGGGCATCGAACCGCCGGTCAGTGAGGTGGTGGACAGCAGAGCGGACGCGGCATCGACCAGGTCGGCGGGCACGACCACGACGACCCGGTGCACCGCACCGGACGCGATCAGCCCGTCGACGGCCAACCGGACCATAGGTGTGCCGCCGACCGGGACGAACGCCTTCGGGGTGGATTCACCCAGGCGCACGCCACGACCGGCGGCAGGGACCAGTGCTACGACAGGTCGCACTCTAGGAAGCCGCGGCGAGGACCTCGTCGAGCAGCGATTCGGCCTTGCCGTCGTCGGTGCCCTCGGCGAGCGCGAGCTCACCGACGAGGATCTGACGGGCCTTGGCCAGCATCCGCTTCTCACCGGCGGACAGGCCGCGATCCTGCTCACGACGCCACAGGTCACGCACGACCTCGGCCACCTTGTTCACATCGCCGGAGGCGAGCTTCTCGAGGTTGGCCTTGTAACGGCGGGACCAGTTGGTCGGCTCCTCCGTGTGTGGCGCGCGCAGCACCTGGAAGACGCGGTCGAGACCCTCCTGGCCGACGACGTCACGGACGCCGACATATTCGGCGTTCTCTGCGGGAACCCGAACGGTCAGGTCACCTTGCGCGACCTTCAGGACCAGATACTCTTTCTGCACACCCTTGATGGTGCGGGTCTCGATTGCTTCGATCAGCGCCGCTCCGTGGTGGGGGTAAACGACGGTGTCTCCGACCTTAAAAATCATGTGTCCCGTGCCCCTTTCGATGTTCACAGTTTAACATGCGACTCGATAACGGCGCGATCAACTGTGCAGGTCAGGGCCACAACGAGGCCATCGTAGGGGTTGACAACGCGGAATTGTTGTGCATTGTGTTGCGCCAGAACGGGTTAACCACCAGCACAGCGAGCCGTCATCGGGGCGCACGCGGCCGGCATCGATCCGGCAACCCCGCTCCGGACACCGAACTGTTACTTCCGCGCCCGCGCGTCGCGAGCCCGGACGCCACGTGCGCGGAGCGAACTACTACGCTGCCTAGTTACTACCCTCCGATCCCCTGTGTGGACGGAGTGAGCCCGGTCGACATGGAGGACAAACCGTGACTGCCCTGAAAGCTGTGACCGCCCCGTCGGCGCGACGTCGCATGGTGACGGTTGCCGCGCTCGCCGCTGCCGCGGGCATCGCCCTGACCGGCTGCAGCGCCGGCCAGCACGCCCAGACGGCGTCGCAGGCCGCCGCCATCAACGGCAACCACGCCGACGTCGGCGACATCTCGCTGCGCAACGTGCATATCGTGTACCCCGAGGCAGCCGCCGAGCACGACAAGGGTGGCAAAGCGGTGATCGCCCTGTCGATCATCAACAACAGCGAAACCGTCACCGACGAGCTGACCAGCGTGACCACCGACCTCGGTCAGGTCAAACTCACCGGTCCGGCGGGCGACGCCAAGTTCGTGCTGAAGCCGCAGCAGACCGTCGTCGCGGGCCCGGTCAAGGTCGCCGCCGCCCAGTCGGACGACCACCACGGCGCGGCGCCGACCACCACGGCCGCGCCGACCACCACGGCAGTCCCGACCACCACGGGCGCGCCGACCACCACGGCGGCTCCGGCGGGCGACAAGCCGTCCATCGATCCCGAAGCGAAGCCGGGCACGATCGAGATCACCGGTCTGACCAAGGAGATCGATCCGGGTCTGACCTACAACGTCACCTTCAACTTCAAGGACGGCGGCACCGTGCAGGTGGCCGTCCCGGTCGACGCCGCCGCGTTCGAGCGCGTCGAGAACGAGAAGTCCGGCCCCGCCCCCGAGGGCAGCGGCGGGCACTGATTTCGGTGCAGCAGGGAAGCCGTCGCGGTGATCGCGGCGGCTTTTCTTTTTGTCGGAGCCGATCCGTAGGGTGCGCGTGTGGCCAAGACCAAAGCTGTCTTCCGGTGCACCGCGTGCTCGCACGAGGTGTCCAAGTGGGTGGGGAAATGCCCCGAGTGCGGCGCCTGGGGGACGGTGAACGAGACCGCCGCGTCCGCGTCCGCAGCGGCGCCGGGGCGGCGCGCGATGCTGCCGACCACGGCGGCCGCCCCGCTGTCGCAGATCGACGCCAAGGTCACCCAGGCGCGGTCGACGGGGGTCAGCGAGCTGGATCGGGTGCTCGGCGGCGGTGTCGTGCCGGGTTCGGTGGTGCTGCTCTCGGGTGAGCCGGGCGTCGGCAAGTCGACCCTGTTGCTCGAGGTCGCCCACCGGTGGGCGGCTCAGCGCAGCGAGACCTCGCTGTATGTGACGGCCGAGGAATCCGCGGGGCAGGTGCGCCTGCGGGCCGACCGCACCGGCGCCGTGCACGACCGGGTGTACCTGGCCGCCGAATCGGACCTGTCGATCGTGCTCGGGCACGTGGAACAGGTGCGGCCGACGCTGCTGGTGGTCGACTCCGTGCAGACGATGCTCGCGCCCGAGGTGGACGGCGTGATCGGCGGCGTCACCCAGGTGCGCGCGGTGACCGCGGCGCTGACCTCGCTGGCCAAGGCCAGCGGGATCGCCGTGCTGCTGGTCGGCCATGTCACCAAGGACGGCAATGTCGCCGGGCCGCGCACGCTCGAGCATCTCGTCGACGTGGTGCTGCAATTCGAGGGCGACAAGAACTCCACACTGCGCATGATCCGCGGCATCAAGAACCGCTTCGGCAGTGCCGACGAGGTGGGCTGTTTCGAACTGCACGAGGACGGCATCGCCTGTGTCGACGACCCGTCCGGGCTGTTCCTGCACCACCGCACCGACACCGTCCCCGGCACCGCGGTCACCGTGGCGATGGACGGTAAACGCCCGCTGGTCGCCGAGGTGCAGGGCCTGACCGTCAAGACCGAGATCCCCCAGCCCCGCCGTGCCGTGAGCGGCCTGGACTACAACCGGGTGGCCATGGTGCTGGCCGTGCTGCAAAGCCGGGGCCGGGTGTTCCTCGGCAAGCACGACGTCTATGCCGCGACCGTCGGCGGCATGCGCCTGGTAGAGCCGACCGCCGACCTCGCCATCGCCCTGGCCATCGCCTCCGCCGAGGCCGATATCGCGCTGCCCGCGGGCTGGGTGATCCTCGGCGAGGTGGGCCTGGCAGGGGAAGTCCGCAAGGTCACCGGCCTTGGCCGGCGGCTCGCCGAGGCCGAGCGCCTCGGCTTCACCACCGCCCTCGTCCCGCCCGGTTCGGAGAAAACCAAGATCGGTTCGATGCGTATCCATGAGGTCGGCGACCTCCGTTCGGCCCTGCGGCTGGCCGAACTCCGCAAATCCCGCGCACCCCGCGACCCGGTCCCCGTGGAATAACCCCGGCAAACCGCCGATATCACCGGAATTCGGCATTTCCGTGCCAACAACCATTGACGCGCGCATCGATCATGCGAAGCTTGCAAACCGCCCCAACTTGAACATGTGACCTACAGCGCACCCGCACAATGCCGACCATTCCCAACCAGCCCCGCACGCCCCGACCTCGAGGAGGGGCAGGCCGCGAAGCGACCGTCGCGGCCGTCCCGCCGGTCAGGCGCCGTTGCGTACGCGACGAAGTAGCAAGCAACGGTGCC
>NZ_JBHXAY010000076.1:0-35196 GCF_042728775.1 Nocardia sp. NPDC060259 | reverse complement strand
GAGTTTGCTGCGCAGTCAGTTCCCGGCCATCAGGCCGGTGATCGTCGCGACATCGGTGACCAGCGCGTTGCCCTGGAACGCGAACTCGTCGTACGCCCGCGCCATCGCCTCCTTGTCGCGCCCGCCGCAGGCGTCGCTGATCACCACTGGCACGAAACCCAGGTCGGTGGAATGGGCCACGGTGGGGACGATTCCGATCTCCAGGGCAACACCCGCGATGGCGTAGGCGCCGATCTTCAGATCGCGCAGCAGCGCGGCCAGCGGGGTGCCCTCGAAGGCCGACATCGTCATCTTGTCCAGCACCAGCTCGTCCTCGCGCGGCACCAGTTCCGGCACCAGCTCGAAGGCCGGGGTATCACGCTGGAGGATGAACTGCACGTCGTCGATGGATTCCGCGTGCTGCCAGCCCATCAGCAGGCGCATCGCGTACACGCCGGAGAGGCGGCGCGGCGGGAAGAAGTGCCGCAGGAAGATCACCGGATAGCCCGCGCCGCGGGCCGCTTCGACCACGCGCACTACCCGTTCGACGACCTCCTGGCCGTCGGGTAGCTGGCCGAGCACGCCGACCTGCATGTCGTAGACGATCAGCGCCATCCGGTCGGGCGCACACAGATCGCCGAGGTCGTCGGGAATGTCGAGTCCGTTGCCTTGTCGCACCGACGCCAGTGTAGGCGTCGATGCGAGGCGGCAATCAGATTGTCGCGCAGACTATTTCTGCGCCCACTGGGTGGTGCCGGGCGGCGCCATCAGTGTGTTGATCAGGTCCATGCCCGCCACGACGAGGGTGGGTCCACCCACGACGATGGTGCCGATGATGCCGCCGACGGAGGCGCCGGTGATCAGGCCGGGGAGGGCGCCGACGCCGCCTGCCGCCGCACCGACGACGAGGCCGATGACCGCGCCGATCGCCATGCCGACGAAACTGCCGATGGCGGTGGCCAGACCGAAGGTCGACGCGAAGTTGGCCTGTGCCGCATAGTTTTCCGCGGGCGAGGCGACGGGCGTCAGGTTGGGCTTGGCCGCGGCGACGTCCTTGACCGCGGTCAGTTCGAGCACCCGGTTGTCTTCGCGAACCGTGTGCGGCAGCGGGTATTCCAGGCTGCCGTCACGCACCGAGAGCGGCAGTGAGACCAGGGTCGCACCCGCCTCGTCGCGAATGTCGACGGTGCCGCCGTTGATGGCGAAGGTGCCGTGGGTGAGGGTGGTGACGACTGTGTTGCCGATGAGTTCGGTGCGGTACTCGACGTCCGGTGTAACCGGATCGGCGCTTGCGACGCCCGTGCCCACCAGCGCTACCGCGAGGACCGGAATGGCCGCGGCGGCGATCTTGCGGATGATCATGTGAACGGTTCCCATCTGGTTCATCAAGTGACGTGCCCAAACGAAAGGCGCCGAGATCGCGGCTCCCCCCGAGAAGCTAGCGACGGCGTGTAAAGCGGTTGTCCAGCTCGATTCCGATCTGAACGATAGCCTGCTCAGCGGTTGCGGAACAGCGAATTTCGATATTAAACCTAAGATTCTCCATCCGTTTTCGCTATGGCGAACCGTGGGCGGCGACTACCGGATGATGTTGATCGCGCGCGCGATGATCATGCCGCCGATGACCAAGGAAGTGATGGATTGCGCCGTCATCATCATCTTGCACCAGCGCGACAGCGGCAGGACGTCGGCGGGCGCGAACGAGGCCGCGTTGGTAAAGGCCAGGTAGAGGTAGTCGAGATATTCCGGGCGCCAGTCCTTGCCGCCGAGCTCGGGGTCCTGCATCTGCGGAAAGATGAAGTCCGGTACAGGTTCCCGGCCGGTGGCGCGCGCGGCCGGACCGCCGCGATCGAACTCCCAGTACCAGAGCGAGAAGGCGATGACATTGGTCGCCCAGATCAGCGCCCCGCTACCGAGCAGCGTCCCGGCACCCTGGTCGCCGCCGGCGAAAATGGCCTGCAACAGCAGCAGCGCCGACACCGCCGTGGCGAGGCTGATCAACCCGGCCAGCAACAGGCTCAGACCACGGATCCACGGTTCCTCGCGATCCATCCGGCTCGGGTTGGCGATGATCAGCACCAACAGCACACCCAGTTCCAGGATCGGCAGCAGCCACGCGGGCGAGGGCAGCAACTCGCTGGGCAGCAGCACCTGCACCACCACGATCCCCAGGATCGCGGCGGTGGCGGACAACCGGGATTCGCCCTCGGAAGGCCGTTGCCAGGCGGGTACCGCGCGTTCGCTGTCGGTCACGCCAGCCAGTATCGCCCGCTCACCGCCCGGCGCGTGGGAGGCCGCGCGCCGGAGTTCAGAGCACGGCGTTCAGCGCGATCGCGCCCGCGCACACCGCGACAACGACACCGAGCGCGATCGCGTCGCGGCTGGTCGGCGAGCTGGGATGCGCGGTGAGCATGCCGGTGCCGCCGCGCGCGGTGATCGCCTCGCCGAGTTCGCCTGCGCGCCTGGTCGATACGGCCATGCACGCGGTGAGGATGTCGATGAGCGGGTTGTTGTCGGCGGCGCGGTGCAGCAGGTTGTCCTTGGGCCGCAGTTTGCGGGCCGCGCGCAGCACCCGGATCTCATCGAGCAGCAGCGGCAGCCCGCGCAGTGTCAGCGCGACGACCACCGCCCACTCGTCCACCGGCAGGCGCAGCTTGCGCAGCGGCGCACCGAGTTTCGCCAGCGCTGGCGCCACCTCGCCCATCGGCGTCGTGTACGCGATCAGGAGTGAGGCGGCCACCAGCACCAGGCCGAACACCACCACCTGCGTATACACGAGGACCGCCTTCATCCCGGTCGGCGCGTTGATCAGCCCGCCGAGCAGCACCAATCCCCAGAACCACCACGGCAACCGGGGCAGCGCGCCCAGCGGCAGCCGGGCCAGGACCGCGATCACCACCAGGAACGCCACCATCACCCCGAGCACCGGCCACATCGGCCGGAACATCAGCAGCAGGCTGATCAGGAAGGCAGCGATCATCTTGGTGCCCGCCCACAGCCGGTGCACGACACTGTCGACGGGGACCTCACGCAGCAAAACGGTACTCATCGCACGACCCCGCTTCCCGGTTCGTTGTGCGGCGGATTGTCAAGGCGCCAGACGGTTTCCGCGCGCCCCGGCAGCATCGGCGCCGGGTGCGCGCCGACCGGCCGCCGCGCGTTCGCTGTCTCGACGATGACGCCGGCGTCCAGGTGCACCGTGCGGTCGCACACCGCGGCCATATCGGCGACATCGTGGGAGATGACGATCAAGGTCTGACCCGAATCCCGCAGCCTGGCGAGCAGTTCCACGATCTCGGCACGGCCCTGCGGATCCAGCCCGGCCAGCGGCTCGTCGAGCACGACCACCTGGGGATGACTCGCCACCATCGCCGCGAGCACCACCCGCTTGGCCTGTCCGCCGCTGAGCTCCTCGACCGAACGGGCGGCGAGGCGGCGATCCAGCCCGACCGCGTCCAGCGCCCGGCCGACCGCGCCGGAGCCGGTCGCCCGCCCGCCCCAATCGGCGATCTCGGCGCCGACGGTCTGCTTCTGCAACTGCAGCCGGGAGTGCTGGAAGGCCAGGGCCACCCGGCCGATCTGCTTGTCGACCGGATCGCCGCGCAGCTCGCAGCGTCCCGAGCTCGGCGCGATGAGACCGGCGATGATCCAGGCCAGCGTCGACTTGCCCGAGCCGTTGCCGCCGACGATCAACAGGGCCTCGCCCTGGCGCACCGACAGATCGACGCCGTGCAGGGCGGGCGCCTCCCACGGCGTGCCGCGGTTGTAGGTGTGGCGCACGTCGGCCAGCTCGAGGATGGGCGCGCCCATCGGGCTGCGGCGCTGGTCACCCGCGGGTCGCGGCCAGCTGGCGAGGTGGTCGACCATGCGGCCGTTCGCCAGGTGGATCACCCGGTCGGCGGCCTCGGCGTCGGCTTCGTGATGGGTCACCAGGACGACCGCGGTGCCGTGCCTGCGCGGCAGTTCGGCCAGCAGGGCGACGAGGTCGCGGCGGCCGTCGGGATCGATCATGGAGGTCGCCTCGTCGGCGATGAGCAGGGCGGGGCGACGGGCCAGCGCGGCGGCGACGGCGAGGCGCTGCTGCTGGCCGCCCGACAGCGTGGCGGTCTCGCGCCTGCCCATGCCGTCGAGGCCGACCTCGGCCAGCAGCGCGTCGACATCGACCTCGGCGGCCAGCTCCGCAGCCAGCCCCCACACGACATCGTCGGCCACCGAGACGCCGAGCGTCTGACTCTCCGGCCGTTGCAGCACCAGTGCGGTGCCGCCCAGTTCGCCGAGTCCGGCCGAACCGGGCCTGCTGACCGCGCCCGATGTCGGCGGCCTGCCGGCGAGTACCCGCGTCAAGGTCGACTTTCCCGAGCCGTTGTGGCCGACCACGGCGACGAACTCGGCCGGATGGATCGTCAGATCGATAGCGGAGAGCGCGTCGGCGGTGGCGCCCGCGTAGCGATAGCCCGCGCCGTGCAGGGTGACCGGGAGCGGGCCGACCGGGCGGTCGTCGTCGGGTGCGTCGAGGCGGTCGCTGCCGGGCAGCCAGGCAAGGCGGTCCAGCACCGAACCGAGCACATACCAGGACACGATCGTGCTCACCAGCACGCCGAGGGCGACCGAGGCGCCGAGATAGATCCACCACCAGCGCAGCACCGCGGCGGTGGCCTCGGCGGCGGCCCGGCCCAGCGGTTCCAGTGCCGGCTGCCTGGCGGCCAGGTTCTGGATGCCCTCGGCCGTACTGCTGATCGCGTCGAAGAACAATTGCCTGGTGCGTGCGAAGACCAGCAGCATGCCCACCGAGAACAGTCCCCAGGCCACGGCCGCGACGACCGCCAGCGCCAGTACGGCGGGCAGGCCGCCGCCGCGGCGCTTCACGATGCCGATGATGCCCGCGACGGTGGCGGCGCCGAAGACGCCGAGCGCGGGCATGAGGCCCGCCGCGACGAAGGTGACCAGTCCGGCGGCGATGGTGGCGGTGACCAGTGCGCGCAGCCGATAACGGTGGGCCAGCAGACCCAGCGGCACCGCCGCGACCAGTTGCAGGGCCGCGGCCATCGGAACCAGGGAGCCGACGGTGATGAGGCCGACGGTCAGGCCGGCCATGACGGCGCCGGTGGCCAGCTCGATGGGGCGCAGGGGTCCGCGGGGCAGGTCCGCGGGCTTGTCTCTCACTCGTTCAGTCTGCCAGGGGTGTATGTGGCCGAGCTGTGACGTTCTGTGGCGATTGTGTGAGGAACCTGCGGAAACATCGGGGGTGACAACCCGCCGGGAGCGCGAGACGCTCCCGGTGAGCCAGGCGTCAGGCCGGGGGCACTGTCAGCCAGCCGCCCATCGCGACGGTGCGGAAATGAGTTGTCAGGGTAGGGGTTTCGTCGATGACGTGCAGGGCGATCGCGGGATCGGGGGCATAGTCCATGACCCGGTGGGGCAGGGCCACCTCCCAGGCGCCGCCGAGGACGGAAGCGGTGCTTGGGCAGCAGATCATGGGTTTTCCCGCGAAGATCGTCGCGATGGGGGAGTGGGCGTGGCCGGTCAGGATGCCGAGAATGCGGGGGTCACCCGCGACGACGGCGGCGAGGCGGCTCGGCTCGGCCAGGGCGATGACGTCGACGATCGGGCTGGCGACGGGCTTCGGCGGGTGATGCAGGGCCAGCAGAATCGGGCCTTCGGGCGGTGCGCCGGCCAGGGTGGCGCGCAGCCAGTCGTAGGTCTCCTCGGCCAGCAGGCCGCTGGATTCGCCGGGGATGCTGGAGTCGAGCATGATCACGGTGAGTGGGCCGACGCGGTGGACGCTGTTGATCGGAGCGGTCGAGGCGGGTTCGCCGAGAAGGTCGGTGCGGAAGGCGACGCGGTCGTCGTGGTTGCCCGGCAGCAGGTAGACGGGGATGTCGGCCCGCAGGGCGAGGCGGGCTTCGGCGTACTGTTCCGGCTTGCCGGAATCGGTGATGTCACCGGTCACGAGGATGACGTCGGGCCTGCGGGGAAGGTCGGCCAGATAGGCCATCACTCGTTCCACGCGTTCGGTGTTGCGCGGGGTGAGGTCGAAGTGGGTATCGCTGAGCTGAGCCGCCAGGATCATCGGCAGTCGCTTTCTTCTCTGGGATCGCTCCGTTGCGTCAGAGTGCGCCGGTATGAGTCATCGGCACCTCTCAAGGCTAGATGACCTGCGCTTATCCGTCTTCATGAGGCGTGCCACGGACCGAAACCCAATCGGTGGTCTGTGTCATCGCTCACGCCTGGAGATCTGCCGTTCCGCTGCGCTCGGCGAGTTCTTGTAGTACTCGCAGGAAGGTGCGCCGGTCCGCGTCGGTGAGGTCGGCCAGCAACCGCTGTTCCTGCTCCTGGATGTCGTGCTGGGCGCGGTCGCGCAGGCGCGCGCCGTCGGGCGTGAGCTGGACCAGATTGACCCGCCGGTCGGCCGGATCGGGTTCGCGCCGGATCAGGCCGCGGCGCTGCAGGTCGTCGAGGACGGGGATGATCCGGGTCTTGTCCGCGCGGACCGCCTTGGCGAGCGCGGCCTGGGTGTAGACGGGCTGTTCGCCGAGGCCGAGCAGCACCACATAGGCCCACATGGTGAGTCCGTGCCGGTCGAGGACGGGCCGTTCCGCCTCCGTCAGCGCGCGGCCGAGCGGCACGAGCATGGCCGCGAGGTCGGGGCGGGTCGCTTTCGGCATGGTCGAAATCTACCGGGGAGATCGTCTTGGTAGATCATAAGCGTATGCATACGATCTACCTATGCATACTATTTTGGAAGATCAGGCGCTCCTCGCCCGGCACCAGCGCGCCGTCCGGCTGAGCGTCGACGCGGTCGAGGCGGCGGTCACCGCCCCGCTGACTGTCGAAACACCCTGCGCGGGATGGGATCTGCGCGCCCTGCTCGAACACATGGGCACGCAGAACCGGGGCTTCGCGGCCGCGGCGCGCGGCGAGGACGACCCGGCGGTGTGGGAAGTCCGGCGCGCCGCCGACCCGGTCGGTGACCTCCTGCGCTCGGCCGACGAGGTCGTCGCCGCCTTCGCCGCACCCGGCGCGCTCGCCCGCACCCTGGCCCTGCCGGAGATTCCGCCCGGCCACTTTCCGGCCACGACCGCCCTCGGCTTCCACCTCATCGACGGCGTCGTGCACGCGTGGGATGTCGCCCGATCCGTCGGCCGCACGGTCGACCTCGACCCGGACCTGGCCCCGACCGCCCTGCGCGTCGCCCTGGCGGTCCCCGCCGGCAAGTCACGTCAGCGCCCTGGCGCGGCCTTCGCCCCTGGGCTCGATGTGCCGGACGAATCGGCGACCCTCGACCGCATTCTGCGCGTCCTCGGCCGTTCGCCGGAGTGGCGGCCGTCCCGTCATCCCGGCTGATCCCCGAGCCATTCGGCGCCCCAGCTGCCACCGGGGTGTCGAGTGGTGGTCGCCATGCCGGGTGCCGCCGGGCTGCGGTGGCGGACGCCGACGGGGACGGCGGGTACCCCGCGTCTGGCCGGGTGGCGGCGCCCCGCCCGAATGGCCGACCATAGGGAGATGACGCTCAGTACCGACCAGGCCGATGTGTTCGAGGCCTCCCGTGGCCGCTTGGAGGCGATCGCCTACCGGCTGCTCGGCTCGGCCGGTGACGCCGAGGACGCGGTGCAGGACACCTACCTGCGCTGGCACGCGGCCGACCGGGAACGGATCGAGACGCCGGTGGCGTGGCTGACGAAGGTGCTCACCAACATCTGCCTCAACCAGCTCACCTCGGCCAGGGCGCGGCGGGAAACCTATGTGGGACAGTGGCTTCCGGAGCCGGTCCTGGCCGGTGACCGCATGCTCGGCCCGGCCGACACCGTCGAGCAGCGTGAATCGGTGTCGCTCGCGATGCTCATGCTGATGGAACGGCTCTCGCCCAACGAGCGCGTGGTGTACGTGCTGCGCGAGGCGTTCGGTTATCAGCATCGCGAGATCGCCGAGATCCTCGACATCGGCGAGTCGAACTGCCAGCAGATCTACCGGCGGGCGAAACAGCACGTCGGCGGGCGGTCCCGCGTCACGGTCGACGCGGCAACGGCCCAGCGAATCGTCGAGGAGTTCCTCGCGGCGGTCCTCAGCGGTGACACCGATCCGCTGGTCCGGCTGCTCGTCGACGACGCGGTCAGCGTGGCCGACGGTGGTGGCCGGATCCCGGCCCGCAAGACCCCGGTCCTGGGCGCGTTCGGCATCGCCCGCTACCTCAGCCACGTGTTCCGCCCGACCCCGGCCAAGCGGGCCTACGTCGGCGGCGCTCCGGTGTTCTACGCGTGCGTGGTCAACGGTGTGCCCGGCGCGCTGGCGCTGGTCGGCGACCAGGTCATCGCCGTCGTCGGCCTCGACGTGACGCCCGAGGGCATCGCGGGTGTCCAGATCCAGGTCAACCCGGAGAAGCTGGCTCGCATCACCCGGCAGTGGACGGCCGAGGGGCCGCACACCCCGCTCGATTTCGCATGGTGACCCAGATCACAGCCAGGTGATGTCAGGGTTCGCGCGCCTGTCCGGTTCAGGAGGGGAGTCCATCCCGATAGGAGCGAGCCATGAAGCACCGCATTGTCGTCCTCGGAGCCGGGTACGCCGGAGCCATCGCCGCCGGACGTCTGGCGAAGCGGCTGCATCGCGACGACGTCGCGATCACCGTCGTCAACGCCGATCCCGACTTCGTCGAGCGGGTGCGCATGCATCAGCTCGCGACCGGCCAGCAGCTGCGCGAGCACCCCCTGCGTGAGGTGTACGCGGGCACCGGCGTGCAGGTCGTGATCGACCGGGTCACCGCGGTCGACGCCGAGCGCAAGCAGGTCGCCCTCGCCGACGGCGCGACCATCGCCTACGACACCCTCGTCTACGCGCTCGGCAGCACCGGCGCCGATCAGGGCGTTCCCGGCGTCGCCGAGCACGCCCACAGCCTCGCCGGGAAGCAGGCCGCGCTGCGGCTGCGTGCCCGGCTGGGCGAACTGTCCGCCGGCGCGCCGGTCGTTGTCGTCGGCGGTGGCCTGACCGGCATCGAAGCCGCCACCGAGATCGCCGAGGCCCGCCCGGATCTCGCCGTGTCGATCGCCGCGCGCGGCGGTGTCGGCGCATGGCTGAGCGAGAAGGCGCAGCAGCACCTGAAGAAGGTGATCGACCGGCTCGGCATCACCGTGCACGACCACGCCGACATCACCCGCGTCACCGCGACCGCCGTGGTCGCCGGCGCCACGGAGATTCCGTCCGCGCTGACCGTCTGGACCGCGGGCTTCGCGGTGCACCCCATCGCCGCGGCCACGACCCTGACGGTGTCGGATACCGGCCGGATCGTCGTCGACGCCACCATGCGCTCGGTCTCGCACCCCGACGTGTACGCCGTGGGCGACGCCGCCCTCGCCGACGGTCCCGGTGGCGTGCCGCTGCGGATGGCGTGCGCGACCGGCAGCCCGATGGCCTGGCGAGCCGGCGACGCCATCGCCGCGCGCCTGACCGGGCGACCGGTCCCCGACGAGCAGATCGGCTATGCCTTGCAGTGCATCAGCCTCGGCCGCCGCGACGGCATCGTCCAGAAGGTGACCTTCGACGATCAGCCGACCTCCAGCGTGCTGACTGGCCGGATCGGAGCGCGCATCAAGGAATTCATCTGCGCGGGCGCCGGCTGGAGCGTGGGCCACCCGACCCTGCTGATGCCGAGCCGTCGCCGGCGGGTCATCGCGACCGTCGCGCAGGAGGACCGGCGCGTCACCTCGTGACGGTCGGCGGAGTCGGTGACCCGGCAGTGTGGGCGGCCGATCGCTTCCCGGCTGGGGAAGGCAGCGAGGGCGTGGTGTCGCTGCTGGTCCGCCGCGGCCGGGTCGGTTCCCCCGCTGGATCGGGCGGCGCGGTCGGCCGGTCCGCCCGGCGCGGTGTGTCGCTGCAGGGCAGCTGAGGTCGGCGGGTCCGCCCGCTGCCGTGTGTCGCAAGCAGGGCGGCTGGGGCAGGGCGGTCCGCTGGGTATCAGGTGGCGAGGTCGGCCAGTCGCTCGGCCGCGGTGTGCAGCAGCTGGGCCGCTGTGTCCGGGTCGGCGGCCAGCGGTGTCCAGAAATCGGCGCCGGGTGTGGCCCGCAGGTCCAGGACCGGCGGAGTCAGCCAATCGGCGTCGAGGCCCAACTGCCAGGAGTGCAGGTGGGTGCGGGGGAAGGTGGCGGTGCGGTCGAAGAGGGGGTCACCCAGAATCGGGTGACCGATCCACGCCAGCTGGACGCGGATCTGGTGGCGGCGGCCGGTGACCGGCGTGACGGCGAGCAGCGTGTGGTCGCCGTGCTCGGCGACGGTGGCGAACCTGGTCAGCGAGGGATAGTTCTTCGCGGGCAGCAGGTCGGCGTCGTCGACGAACCAGCGCTGGCCCTCGTGCCGGATCGCCTCGCGCGGCGCCGCGATCCGCACCCGGTTCTTGCGGCCGACACTGAGCGGCAGATCGATCTCGCCGCGCTCGGGCAGGTCGGTGCCCGACACGATCGCCAGATAGGCCTTGCGGGCGGTCTGCTTGGTGAACTGCCTGGTCAGCTGCCCGTGCGCGGCCAGGTCGACGGCCAGCAGGACCAGCCCCGAGGTGACCTTGTCGATCCGGTGCACCGGATACAGCTGGGTGCCCGCCGCCCGCGCCAGCTCGACCAGGTCGGTGTCGTGCCGCTCACCGGTCACCGAGATCCCGGCCGGCTTGTTCAGCGCGAGCACGGCGTCGTCGGCGAACACGGTGTACTGCTCGCGCACGCTCTGCCAGTCCATCTCCACGTCGACACCCTAGATAACGGTGTGTCGACCGCCCGCTAGGAGGCCGGGCGCAGCCGGTGCGGGCGCAGCCGGTTGAAGCCGCGCACCCGCACACTGCGCAGGTGCCGGATGGCGAATTCGGGATGACCGTCGAGCGCCTCGGCGGCGGCGTCGTCGATGAGGATGTTGCCCGGCCTGGCCACGCCGGTGAGCCGCGCGGCGATATTGACGACCGAGCCGTACAGGTCGCCGAAGCGTTGCAGCACCTCGCCGTAGGCGAAGGCCACCCGCAGTTCCGGGGTGCCGCCGACCAGCATCGTCGACTCCTGGATGGACAGCGAGATCCGCGCCGCGTCCGCCGCGGTCTCGGCGGCGAACATCACCTCGTCGCCGACGTTCTTGATCACCCAGCCGCCGTTGTCGGTGATCGCCGATGTGGTGGTCGACTCGAAAGCCTCCAGCAGCGTGGACAATTCGTCGGGATGCAGGTGCCGGGTGAGCCGGGTGAAGCCGACCATGTCGGCGAATCCGACGGCCAGCGTCCGCATCGAGTCCTCGCCGGCCTCGGCGTCGATCGCCCTGGCCGCCGCGGCCGCGAGATGCCTGCGCCACACGTACGACTGCAACTGTTCGATGCTCGCCATCGTGGATTCGGTGGCTGTCCTGACGCGTTCGTCGAGCGGGATCGCCGGATCGGCCGCGGCTGCCCGCGCCTTGATCTCGGCCAGCACGAGGTCGGCCTGCCATTCGGCCAGCCGGGCCATGCCCTGACCGATGGTGCGCGCGGCGGCTGCCTGCTGCCGGATATCGGAGGCGGCAACGACTTTCATGCTGCGGAAATTGGTGACCGCGGTGATGTCGAGCTGGGTGTAGTCGACCTCGTCGTTTTCGTTCGCCGGGAACCCCAGCGCCGTCCACAACCGCCGCGATTCCGCCTCGGGCACCCCGGACTGCTCGGCGACCTGCGTCCGCGTGTAGCGCCGCGGCCCGCCGAGCAACGCCTCCTCGACGCTGCGCTGCACCAACTCGGTCATCTCGGCATCCGGCATAAGCGAAACTCTACGACGCGCGCTCGCGCCGCAGGTCAGCCCGACCCGACGTTGGAGACCATCACAAATACCGGCCGCGCGACTCGGCGGTGCCGACAGCCCGGCGGGTGACGCCCGGCACAGCCCGCCGGTGAGCGCCGCCGTGACCAGGTGGATTACCTGAAGGTGAGCAACGGACGGGAAAAGTGCGTACTTGTCGGCCCGCGCGCGCCGCGCCGACACTCGGATCACCGCGATGGTCACCCGATCGCCGCGCAGTGATCGGAGCCGCAGATGACCTCAGTGCAACGACCCTCGGTGACCGTGCTCGGCACCGGCTCGATGGGCAGCGCCCTCGCCCAGGCCTTCCTCGCCGCCGGATACCCGACGCACGTGTGGAACCGCAGCTTCGAGCGAACCACGGCACTGGCCGCCGCGGGCGCGACAACCCACCGCGACATCGCCGACGCCGTCGAAGCGAGTTCGCTGATCATCGCCTGTCTGACCACCTTCGCCGCCACCCGCGAGAGTCTGGCTCCTGCCGCCGATGTCGTCGCTGGCCGCGACGTCATCACGCTCAACAGCGGAATACCGCTCCAGGCGAGGGAATTCGCGCACTGGGCGCACTGCGCGGGTGCCCGCTATCTCGGCGGGGCGATCAAGAACGTGCCGTCGGCCGTCGGCAATCCGGACACCCTGCTGTACTTCGGCGGCGACCGCGAGGTGTTCGACCAGCATGCCGGCACCCTGCGCGTCCTCGGCGGTGACCTCGAATTCCTCGGCGCCGAACCGGATCTGGCCGCCCTCTACGAATCCGCCGTCGGCGCCACCCTGCTGCCCGCGCTGCTCGGCTTCTTCGACGGCGCGGCGATCCTGGCCGCCCGTGGCCTGCCCGCGCGGACCATGGTCCCGTATTCGGTGAAGTGGCTGCAGATGATCGAGTCGCTGCTGCCGATCCTGGCCGCGGAGATCGACACCAAGGACTACACCCGGCTCGGCTCGAGCGTCGAGCTGTTCCACACCGCCGTCGTCGACGACGTGCAGCTGGCCGCCGAATCGGGGGTCGACCTGTCCTGGCACTCCACCATGCACGACCTGCTGCGCCGCGCCGTCGACGAGGGCCGCGGCGACCAGAGCATCACCGCCCTGTTCGAATTGATCACCGCCGCACGGTGAGCAGATCTCACCCACAACGTGTGACGCGCGGTCCCACCCCGTCGGCCTAGCGTGACCGCATGGGCCCAGTCATCGGTGATCTGCTTCCGCTGGCGGTGGGTGTGGCGATCTCGCCGATCCCCATCGTCGCCGCCATTCTCATGATTCTTTCCAAGAACGCGGGTGGCGCGGCGAAGGGGTTCGCGGTCGGCTGGGTCGGCGGAATTCTGGTCGTGACCGCGGTGGTGACACTGCTCGCCGGATCACTGGGCGGTTCGGGGGAGAAGGAGCCGTCGGCGGTGGCGTCGTGGCTCAAGATCGTGTTGGGTGTGCTGCTTCTCGTGCTCGCGGCCGAACAGTGGCACGCCCGCTCCGACACCTCGGTGCCTGCCTGGATGCAGGCGATCGACAGCCTCACCGTGGTCAAGGCCGCGGGTCTCGGCGCGTTGCTGTCCGGGGTGAATCCGAAGAACCTGCTGCTGTGCCTGTCCGCCGGTGTGGTCATCGGTTCCGCCCGGCTGAGCGCGGGCGGCGACATCGTGGCGATCGTGGTGTTCACACTGCTCGCCTCGGTGACGGTGCTCGCGGTGATCATCGGATACGCGCTCGCCGCAGACAAATTGGGCCCCACTCTCGACAGCGCCCGGCAGTGGCTGCAGGCCAACAATCACGCGGTGATGGCGATCGTGCTGCTGGTGATGGGCGCGGTCGTGGTCGGCAAGGGCATCGGCGGACTCTGACGCGGTAAGGGGCTCGTCATGAGATCGCTGCTGATCTTCACATCCCTGCACGGCTACCAGCGCGCCTGGCTGCGACCCGACGTCATCGCCGGGCTCACCGTGTGGGCGGTGCTGGTGCCGGAGGCGCTGGCCTACGCCTCGATCGCGGGCGTGCCACCGGTCGTCGGCCTCTACGCGGCCGTCCCCGCGCTGGTCCTGTATGCCATGGCCGGAAGTTCGCGGCACCTCGTCGTCGGCCCGATGTCGGCGACCGCGGCGCTGTCGGCCGCGATCATCACCCCGCTGGCAGGCGCCGACGGCGGCCACTACATCGCGCTGTCGGCGGCGCTGGCCATCGCGACCGGCATCGTCGGCCTGCTGGCCGCGCTGCTCCGGCTCGGTTTCATCGCCGCGTTCATCTCCGAGCCGGTGCTGAAGGGCTTCATCGTCGGTCTCGCCCTGACCATCATCATCGGCCAGGTGCCCAAGCTGTTCGGCGTCGACAAGCACGACGGAAACTTCTTCGAACAGGCTTGGGGTGTCCTCCGCGATCTCGGTGACACCCAGTGGCGCACCCTGTTGATCGGCCTGCTCAGTCTCGCGGTCGTGCTCGGCGTGAAGCGCTGGCTGCCGCTGGTTCCCGGCTCGCTGCTGGCCGTGCTGCTCGGCATCGTCGCGGTGCAGCTGTTCGGGCTCGACGACAAGGGCGTCGATATCGTCGGCCACATCGATGCGGGTCTGCCCGCGCTCGGCCTGCCGGACGGCGTCGGCTTCGACGACTATCTCGACCTGCTCGGCCCGGCGATCGGCGTGCTGCTGATCGGATTCGCGGAAGGGCTCGGCGCGGCGAAAACCTATGCGGCCAAAGCGGGGTACGCCATCGACGCCAATCGAGAGCTGTTCGGCCTCGGCGCCGCCAATCTGGGGTCGGGTCTCGGTGCGGGCATGGTGGTGAACGGCAGTCTCTCCAAGACCGCCGTCAATGGTGGCGCGGGCGCGAAGACCCAGCTCAGCGGGCTCGTTGTCGCCGCACTCACGGTCCTTACCCTGCTGTTCCTCACCGGCCTGTTCGAGAAACTGCCCGAGGCGACGCTGGCCGCGGTGGTGATCGCCGCGGTGATCGAACTCGTCGACATCGCCGCCCTGCGCCGCCTCTACCGGGTCTGGACTCAGCTGCTCGCCAGCATCTACGGCCGCGCGGCCCGCGCCGACTTCCTCGCCGCCATGGCCGCCATGTTCGGTGTGCTGCTGTTCGACACGCTGCCCGGCCTGCTCATCGGCGTCGGCGTCTCGGTGCTGCTCCTGGTCTACCGGGCGTCCCAGCCGCATGTCGCCGCGCTGGCGAAAGAGGGCTCCCTGTGGGTGGATACGGCCCGCCACCCCGACCTCACCCCGCGCCCCGACCTGCTGGTGGTCCGCGTCGAATCCGCCCTGTTCTTCGCCAACGCCGACAACGTGAAGACCCGCATCAACGACCTGTGTACCGAGTCGACCCGCCTGGTCGTCCTCGACGCCGAAACCTCACCCGCCCTCGACGTCACCGCCGCCACCATGCTCCTCGACCTGCGTAATGCGCTGGCGCACCGACGTATCGACTTCCGCATAGCCCGCTCGGTCGCCCAGTTCGGCCAAGTCCTCGGCTCAGCCGAAGCGGGCGACACCCCGATCGGCATCTACCCGACCGTCGCCGCCGCGGCGGCCGACCTCCCCGAACACCCACCGGTGAGGTAACGCCGACTAGCGAATCCGTGCCTGCGCCACGATCAGTCGCGGCAGGTAGAACAGCGGATAGATCAGCAGGAACAGGTTGGGGATCCACCAGGCCGGATCGAAGTCGCGCGCGAACACCCAGAACGAGATCGCCTGCAGGCCGGAGACGCTCGTCAGAGTCAGCGAGATGATCGCCAGCGGACGCCACTGTGGTGAACCGCCGCGGTGCAGCCAGAGGCTGGTCAGGCCGGTGGCGGAGATGGCAAGGTCCAGCGGAAGGAACGACCAGTTCCAGTGCACCAGAATCGGATTGGTGTAGTCACGGAACAGGTGTTCGGCGGGGATCAGATGCAGCGCGGTGATCAGCCAGTACACGATGAACCCGAGATCGGTCACCAGCATGAGCGCCTTCATCCACCGCATGGTTGTCCCGCTTCCCCCGTGCTCGCACCGTCGAGCCCGATCGTAGGAGCCGGGAGCCGCTCGCGCATCAGGTGGAAATCATCCGCGGCGGATGATGCGGGGGCATGATGACTCGCCGAGCATCGGGTGGACGAGTAGACCGAGCTGAGGAGCTGATTTCCCGATGGCGCTGGATTACGAGGATCGCACCGATTTCGAGAACGCCGATCGTGGGTTCATCACGACGTTGACGCCGATGCGGATCACCGATGCCAAGGGCGACGTGGTCTTCGACACCAGCGGTTATTCGTTCCTCGACGGTCCGTGCCCGGACACGATCAATCCGAGCCTGTTCCGCCAGGCCCAGCTGTGTGTGAAGAACGGCCTGTACAAGGTCGTCGACGGCATCTATCAGATCCGCGGTTTCGACATTTCCAACATGACGATCGTCGAGGGCGACACGGGCATCATCGTGATCGACCCGCTCATCTCCGCCGAATGCGCCGCGGCGGGACTGAAGCTCTATCGCGACGAACGCGGCGACCGGTCCGTCACCGCGGTCATCTACACCCATTCCCACGCCGACCATTTCGGCGGCGTCGACGGTGTGCTGCCCGACGGGCGCGGCGACATCCCGATCCTGGCACCGGAGGGCTTCATGGCCGAGGCCGTCTCGGAGAACGTCTACGCGGGCGTGGCGATGGCGCGGCGCGGCACCTACATGTACGGCATCGGGATGACACCGGGCCCGGAGGGACAGTGCAGCACCGGTCTGGGCATCCAGGCCTCCCACGGCGCCTTCGGCCTGATCCCGCCCACGGTCGACATCACCCACACCGGCCAGCAGGAGACGGTCGACGGCGTCCCGATCGTGTTCCAGATGACGCCGGGCACCGAGGCACCGTCGGAGATGAACTTCTACTTCCCGCGGCACCGTGCGCTCTGTCTGGCCGAGAACGCGACCCACAACCTGCACAACCTGCTGACCCTGCGCGGCGCACAGGTCCGTGATCCGCGCATCTGGTCGCACTACATCGATGAGGCGATCGAGATGTTCGCCATCGACGCCGATGTCGCGTTCGCCTCGCACCACTGGCCGACCTGGGGCGCCGACAATATCGTCGCGTTCCTGTCGTTGCAGCGCGATCTCTACATGTACCTGCACGATCAGACGCTGCGGATGATGAACGAAGGGCTCAACGGCCCGGAGATCGCCGAGGTGATCGAACTGCCGTCCGGCCTGGCCGACGCGTGGAGCGCGCGGGGGTACTACGGGTCGGTCAGCCACAATGTGAAGGCCGTCTACCAGCGGTATCTCGGCTGGTTCGACGGCAATCCGAGCTCGCTGTGGGAGTGGCCCGCGCAGCAGAAGGCCGTCCGCTACGTCGAGACCATCGGCGGGATCGACGCGGTGATCGAGAAGGGGCGCGCCTATGCCGACGCGGGCGATCTGCGTTTCGCCGCCGAGCTGCTCAAGCACGCGGTATTCGCCGAGCCGCACAATGTGGCCGCGAAAGCCGCTCTCGCGCAGACATATAAGAAGCTCGGCTTCGGCGCGGAGAACGCCACCTGGCGCTGCTTCTACCTCACCGGTGACGAGGAACTGCGCGAAGGCGTCCGCGCGACCCCGCTGAACCTGGGTGGCGGCATGGCCGCCGCACTGTCGGTGGACCAGCTGTTCGACACCATCGCGATCCGGGTGAACGGCCCACGCGCGGCACAGGATTCGTTCCGGATCGAATGGCATTTCTCCGACCTGGACACGGTCATGCGCCTCACCCTGTCCAACGGCGTCCTGATCCGCACGATCGACCCGCGCTCGAAGGCCGACATCGACCTCACCCTGAACCTCACCAAGCCACAGCTGCTCGGCATCCTCGCGGGCAAAGGCCTCGACGGCATCGACCACACCGGCGACCCCGCCGTCCTCCAGCGCCTGTTCGGCCTGCTGGACAACCCCGACCCGAACTTCGCGATCGTCACCCCATGAGCCCCGGCGGTGCGGTCGTGCCCAGCAGACACGACCGCATCGTCATGTCAGACCGGAACCACCGTCAGAACAGGGTCGAGCGCCAGAAGCTGAGCTCGGCTCAGTCCTCATCGTGTCGGCCGTTCGAAACGGGCTCGGGCACGTTCGTGGGCGGTCCGCAGGAGGTCCCGGACCACCGCGCCCGTCCGCTCGCCGGGATCGACGACGGCCAGCCAGCCCGCTGAACCGTAGACGGGGTGAGCGATCACGGTGTCGGTGACGCTCGCGTCCACCTCGTCGGGACCGCGGCCGGGCGCGTGGCCCGTCCACTCGATGAAGGTCTCCCGGCCTGCGGCGATATTGAGCCGGAAGGTGCCGGGCCGGTCGAGTCGGGAACTCCGGTCGTCCGGGTAGTCCTTGGTGACGATGGTGGCGAAGGGCTGGGTCGTGGTCGGGACGACGCCGTCGGGGGCGTAGTAGAAGAACGAGTCGCCCCAGCTGATCTCCGGCCATTCGCCGCCCGGGGCGGGGTTGAGGTGCAGGACGCCGCCGAGGCCGGTCACGTAGTCGATGATGTCGTCTATCGTCATGGTTCGAGCGTCTCATTCAAGTGCTTGTGTGGACTTTCCTGGCGATGACGAGGAGTTCTTGGTGGAAAACCTCAACTCGCCGGTCGGTCGCACTGTCGACGTCGCCCGGCGTGCGGGGTATTCGGTCCAGCAGGTGCGCAATCTCGAACGCGACGGTGTGCTGCCACCCGCGGACCGTTCGCCGGGTGGGCACCGGATCTACCGGGAGGTTCATGTGCGGTCGGCGCTCGCCTACCGGGCACTCGCGGCGGGAGTCGGACCGGTCGAGGCGAAGCGGATCATCCGGACCGTGCACGCGGGTGACCAGGCGCGGGCGCTGGCGATGCTCGATGCGGCGCACGCGGGCCTGTACACCGAACGCGTCGACCTCGAGCTGGCCAGGCAGGCCGCCGAAGCTATTGCCACGGAATCGATTACGGAGGTGCGCGGTTCCGATGCGATGAGCATCGCCGAGCTCGCCACCGCGCTGGGCGTGCGCACCTCGACACTGCGACATTGGGACGCGGAGGGTTTGGTCGTTCCTGATCGATCGGCCGCGACCGGCGGTGCGCGCCGGTACTCGCCCGTGCAGGTCCGCGACGCCAGGATCGTCCATCAACTCCGCCGGGCCGGCTACCGAATCGAGCAGGTACGCAAGGTCATTCCCGAATTCCGGCAGCATTCCACGCAGGTGCGAGAGGCGCTGGCCGCCAGGGACGCCGCCATCACGGCCCGCTCGCTGGCCGTTCTCGACGGTGCCGCGGCGCTACGCGAACTACTCGCCGGGTGAGGCCGGATCAGGGTGCGGGGGCCTCGGCGGTGCTGCCGGACAGCGGCATGGCGGGCAGCCCGAGTTTGCGGTGGTCCCAGGACCGGACGCGTGTCGGCTCGACCCGCACGACGACGCGATTGTGCATCATGGCCTCCACGAACGGCCTGACCTCGGGGCTGTAGGGACCGACGTAGCGCTCGTAGATGTCGATGCCCGCCTTCCAGTACTCCTCGTCCTCGGTGTCCTCGATCAGGTGGGCGATGCCCTCGATCGAGACGCCGCGCAACTGGTCGTAGGTGTCGCCGGCTTCGGCCATGCAGGTGATGGTGGGATCGCGGCGCAGATTGACCGCCTTCTGCGACTTCGACTTGGTCTCGAAGTAGATGACGCCGTCGATATGCCCGAACCACATCGCCGTCAGATGCGGCTTCCCCTCGGCGTTGAGCGTGGCCAGCGTGAGCACCCGGCTGCGGTCGAGGAACTGCGCGATCTCCTCCGCACTCATCTGCACCACGGCCCGCTGCTTGATACCCACCGACTCCACCTTCCAGCTCACGCCAATTCCCGACGACCCTACCGAGCCGGCCGGCGCCCCGAACCGAAACACAAGAACATCGCGCGACGTCGGTCACGGCACGACTGTCGGACCCCGGTGGCAGGATGCGGCTCGTGGGTGACTATTTCGAACGCATCGTCGACCTCGAGGTGACGTCCGCGGACGCGGGCGCGCTGGCCGAGCGCATGGTGGACTGGATGGTGTCGCGGGGGTGGTTGTCGCGGGAGATGTCCGGCGACACGATGTACAGCCTTCAGGTCGACGAAGGGTATGTGCCAGGGCCTGATTGGGCTCAGATCGCGCAGGAATGGGGTGCGGACTGGATGCCCGGTCCGGTCGCCGTCATCGTCGGCCGAGATGCCCACTATCCGGGGCAGGGCGCGATCGAACCGTCCGCGGTCGATTGCCCGCGGTGCGAGGCCACGACCGTGATCATCGACTACCCGCAGCGGTGGGAGGCTGATAAGGCTGTGTGGCAACCGTTCTCCGCCGCGATCGATGCCTGGAAAGAAGCCGGTGCAGGGTCGGCGACCTGCCTCTCCTGCACCGTGACGAGCCCGATCACCGAATGGCACTGGGCCGATTGCTTCGCCCTCGGCGCCCTCGCCTTCGATTTCTGGGGCTGGCCCCCACTGACCGACGAATTCATCACCGAGTTGGGTGCTCGACTCGGCCACCGAATCGAGCACCACACGGGCAAATTCTGAACCGTCGAGTGCCTTCGAAACCGGCCTAGCCGTAATAGATCACGTACGCGTTGGTGGCCACGGCGACGACACCGGGACCCATCCCCGTGCAGCCGGTGCTGACGCGCTGGCCCGCCGGTGCGAAGGGGTAGCTGAGGGCCGAATAGGGACCGATTCCGTACAGCGGGAACGGCCCGTTGGCGTAAAGACCGACGCACTCGACCTTCAGCACGTAGTTGTCACCCCCGCCGGGCGGGCACGTCGCCGACGCGCCGAAAAGATCCCGCTGGACAACGCAATCCTGTGGCGCCGCCTGCGCGGAGCCGGAACCGATGATCGCAACAGCGGCAATACCCGAAAAACCAGCGGCCGCGACTCGTGCGGCGGCCACAATTGCTTGTTTCATATGGAAACTCCTCCGGTGTCAGGTTGATCTTCGGGCGAGCTCGGCCGAATGTTACGTCCCGTGTTTCGTGCCATTCGTGAGCGCGGCTATCCGCGGCCGAATCGCTCTACCAGCCGGGCGTAGCTGTCATGGCCGTGACCTGCGGCGAGTGCTTCGGCGACCAGAGCTCTGGTGTGGGTGGGTAGATCGGTGTCGATGCCGCGGGCTCGGCTTTCGGCGATCAGGTCGTCGATGGAGGGCAGATGGTGTTGGAGTGCGCCGAAGGGCACGGCGAACTCCGCGCGATCGATCTCGTTCGCGAGCATCGGGAACAGGGTCGGCAGCGCCGCCAAGGACGGCTGGGCCTGCTGCTGGAAGTCGTCGATCCGGATACCGGCATTCCCGAGAAGTGCTGCGGCGTGGAGGAAGCCGTTCAGCAGGCCCCACATGATGTCGTGGACGGCCATCCCGTACAGCACGGCCACACCCGGATCGTCGGAGACATGGGTCGCCCGGCCGCCGAGGACCCGGAGCAGGGCTTCGTGCCGGTCGAACGCGGCGCGTGGGCCACCGTAGAACACCACCGCGTCCGGCGATCCGATGGCCGGGGCGATGGTCATGATCTGGCCGTGCAGGTAGTCGGCGCCATGCTCGGACACCCATTGCCCGGTGGCCCTGGACTGCTCCGACGTGCCGTCGGTCAGATCGACGACGGTTCGCCCGGGCAACGCCGATCCCGCCGCACCGAGCAGCTCCGTCGCCACCGCACCGCCCTTGACATTGACGATCACCACCTCGGCCGCGCCGACAGCCGCCTCGGGCGTCGCGGCCGCACGCGCCCCTTTGTCGATCAGCGGTTGAGCTCTGTCCTGCGACCGGTTCCACACGGCGACCGGATGACCGGCGTCCAGGAGGGCCGTGGCCAGCGCCGACCCCATCTCGCCCAGCCCCAGCACCGCGACTGCTTCTGCGTTCTCACTCATAGGTCGAACGCTAGAAGCTCAACTCATATTCAGGTCAAGACTATTCGGCCGGGACGCCTTCGAGCGCTTCGAGCCGGGCTGGGACGTGTTTGTGCCAGGGGGTGCCCGCGAAGTCGTCTTTGAGTTCGAGGCAGGTCAGTTCGTTGGGGGAGACCCCGGCACTGGTCGCGGTGCCGTCACCGGCGGGGTAGTCGAGGCCGAGACCGTTGGGCAACGCGATGTTTCCTGCCCGCATCATGTCGCTGACCTCGATGATGACGGTGGCGGATCCGTTCGCGGTGACCAGGCGTGCCGGGCCGCCGTCGGTCAGTCGTAGGGCGGTGGCATCGTCGGCGCTGATCCGGAGGCGGCCGTCGCGATCGCGGCGGCGCCAGTCGGGGTTGCGGAAGATCGTGTTGGCGGTGAACGAGCGCCGCTCACCGGCGGCCAGGACCAGCGGGAACTCCGGGGTCGTCCACTCCGCGCGGGCGGTGGGCAGGTCGCGTACCTGGTCGAGCAGGCTGTCGATGGCGATGGTGAAGCGGCGATCCTTGCGTTTGACGTAGTGCCACACGTCATCCCACGTATCGTCGGTGAACACCACGCCGGTGGGGGATTCGATGATCGCGTCGAACAGCCGGTTCCCCGGAGTCAGGCCGGTACCGGTGAAGCCCGCTCGGGCAACGGCTTTCGCGTTCGACATCGCACACATGTGACTGATACCCCACAGCACAGCGGCACCACGCAGGCGTGGGTCCAGTGTCGTACCGAGCGTCTCGTACAACAGGAAGGGAGCGATCTTTCCGAGGGCGGGGTCGGCGGCGACGGTGGCCAGGAAGGTCGCGCCGAAGGTGTCGCGTCCGGTCTGCGCCGCGCGCCGGAGGCGGGCGATGACGGCGTCGTCGACCACGTTCATGCGCCGGAGCAGCCGCGCGTAGATCTCGGGCTCAGGCAGCGTGCCGTCCAGCGGTTCCATCAGTGGTTTCCGCAGGTGGAAGACGTTGCGGGGGAATTCGAAGTTGAAGAACGTCGCTTCGGGCTTCTCGAACTGGCTGGCCGCGGGCAGCACGTAGTCGGCCTCGCGCGCGGTTTCGGTGAACGCCACATCGATCACGACCGACAAGTCCAGTGCGCGCAGGGCAACACGGAACCGAGGGGAATCGGCGAGGGAGTGCGCCGGGTTCGACGAGTCGATCCACATCGCGCGGAAGCGGTCCGGGTGGTCGGTGAGGACCTCGTCGGCGATCGAGTTGCACGGGATCAGGCCACCGATGATCTTGGCACCGGTGACCGGTGAGGTCCGCCCGCCGCCAGTGCCCGCGCCGCCGCCGAGCATGCCACCCGCCAAGGGGACCATCGCGTCGAGCAGGGCCGAGGCCCCGGCTTCCACCCCCGCGCGCAGCGGGGTCACCCGTGCGAGCGCGGGCAACGTCGCGCTGATCGCGGTGGCCGCCGCGGTGACGGTCCGCGCCATCAGCCGCTTCTGCGCGCGTGCCAGTGCGCCCGGCTTCTTGGGCGGCGATCCGGAACCGGAACCACCGGCCAGCAGCGCGAACGAAGAGTGCAGATACATGGTGCCGGGTCTGCCGAAGTTGCCGGTGACGATCCACAGGAGCTTGTTCAGGTAGGACACCAGAGTGCTGTTGGGCGCCTGCTGGATTCCGAGATCCTCGTAGACGCACACGCTCGACGCGGTCGCGATCCGGCGCGCTGCCGTGCGGATCTCGCCCTCGTCGACCCCGCTGATCTTCGCGAAATCCGTGACGTCGCAGGCCAGGAATGCCGCGCGAACCTCGTCGTAGCCGGTGGTGTGGGCGGCGACGAAATCGGCGTCGACCAGGTCTTCCTGCACGATCACCGCGACCAGCGCGGCCATCAGCCAGGCGTCGCGCCCCGGTAGCACCCGCAAATGGTGCTCGGCCATCGCCGCGGTTTCACTGACCCGCGGATCGATGACGATCATCGACCGGCTCGGGTCGGCGGCCACCTGCTTGAGTACCGGTCTGGCCCGCGGAAAACTGTGCGACTGCCACGGGTTCTTGCCGACGAACACCAGCACCTCGGCGTGTTCGAAGTCGCCTTTGGTGTGACCGCCATAGAGGCGGCCGTCCACCCAGATCTCCCCGGTCTTCTCCTGCGCCAGCGCGTTCGAGTGATACACCGAGCCCAGCGCGCCGCGCAGCGCGAGCGCGTTGGCCGAGCCGAGGTGATTACCCTGGCCGCCCCCGCCGTAGAAGAAGATCTTGTCTCCGCCGTGTTCTTCTCTGACGGCGGAGAGTTTCGCGGCGATCTCCTCGATCGCTGTGTGCCAGTCGATTTCCCGATAGGTGCCGTCAGGCAGGCGTTTGAGCGGCTTGGTGATGCGGTGCGCGCCGTTCTGGTACAGGTCGAGGCGCATCGCCTTCTCGCAGGTGTAGCCCTCCGACGCCGGATGCGCCTTGTCGCCACGGATCTTCGCCAGCCGGCGCCCCTCCACGTCGACCGTGATCCCGCAGTTGCATTCGCACAATACGCACGCTGTCGCCTTCGGCTCGGCCATGTCGCACCCTTTCCAGCCTAATATGCTAGGCAACATAGCATATTATTATGGCAGGTAACATAACAAAGCTGAGCTGAAACCCCGGAAGGAACAGAGCACGTGGGAGCCCGCACCGACACCCGGCAGAAGATGCTCTACAGCGCCGTCGAGCTCCTGCGTGAACGAGGCTCGGCCGGGGTGACCGTCGACGCGGTGCTGGCCCGCAGTGGCGCACCGCGCGGATCGGTCTACCACCACTTTCGCGGCGGGCGCGCCGAGATCATGACCGAGTCGCTCGCGCTGGCCGGTGATGCCATCAGCGCCATCATCGACAAAGCGGTGGCCCAGGGCTCGGTCGCGGCGTTGCGCCGCTTCGGGCAGTTCTGGACCGCACTGCTCGAGCAGTCCGACTTCGAGGCGGGCTGCCCGGTCGTCTCGGTAGCCGTCGGCAGCTCGTCCGACGACCAGCACCTGCAACCGGCGGTCGCGGGCATCATCGACCGCTGGCACGTCGCCCTCGCCACCGCGCTCGAAGCCGACGGCGTCGAACCCGAGCGCGCCGCCCGCCTGTCCACCATGGCGATCGCCGCCATCGAAGGCGCGGTGATCCTGTGCCGGGTCAACCGATCCACGACGGCGCTCGACGATGTCATCGAGGAACTCGAGGTCCTGCTCACCTCGGCACTGCCCAGCTGACGGTCCCGGTAGTATGCATTTAGTTGGGTAATAGCCGACTAAATGCATACCACTCAGGAGGTGATGCATGGCCGAACATCGCAGCACCCTGCTGCCCAGCGAGCTCTGGCGGGCGCCGCTTCGAACCCTGCGGCCGCAGGACTTGGCTGGCATCTACGCCCAACCGCGGCCCGAGATCGCACGGCTCGTCGATCGGGGCGTGCTGCACCGCGTTGCTCACGGCTACTACATCATCGTCCCGCCGGACCATGTCGGCCGGACCTGGCTGCCCGGTCTCGAGGGTGCCGCCGCAGGTATCGCATCCTCGATTTACGGGCCGGATCACACCATTGTCATGGGTGTCAGCGCGGCCCGTGTGCTGGGCGCTTTGCCTCGTGCGCTGGCAACCGCGGTTGTCGCGGTTCCGGGCCAGCACCGGCCGATCGCACTGACCGACCGCTCGGCGCAAGTCCGGTTCGTCCGCCGCGATACCGAAGCACTCGACGCTGAGCGTGTCGAGACACCGCTGGGCCCGGTACTGGTCACGACGCCGGAGCAGACCGTGCTCGATCTTGCCCGGCGCCCGGAACTGGGCAACGCCGAGGCGGAGGTCCGTCCGGCGATCGAGACGCTTTACCGTCGGAGCGATCCGGCGAGACTTACCCAGCTTGCTACCGACCAGCGGCGGGGTTCGGCGCTTCGACGTGCGGAAAGTTGGGTGGGACATGACCATCGACGAACGTGACGGTGTCGCAGTTCAGTTCGGAGTTTCCCCCGAACAGGTCGAACGCGACCATCTGATCTCCCATCTGCTGGCGGCAATCAGCCGCGGGTTCGGCGACCGACTGCACTTCATCGGTGGAACTGCTCTCGCCCGTACACATCTGACGAGCGGCAGGCTCAGTGAAGACATCGATCTGGTCGCGTTGGCCAACCGGACGGTGCTTGCCGCCGAGCTCGACGCTGCTTTGCCGCGATCGGTCGCGCGTGCCTACGGTCGGCTGGAATGGGCACCGTCGTTGAGCAATGTCCCGGACACCGGAGCCGCCATCTCCGCTCCGCATCCGGCGTGTCCGTCAAGATCCAGTTGCTGTCGGCACGTGGTCGACCGGCGTGGCCGACTGAACTCCGCGATCTCGAACAGCGATACAGTGACGTACCACCGGCCGAACTTCTCGTGCCCACTTTGCCGGCTTTCGTTGCAGGGAAGACCGCAACATGGCACGACCGCCGCGCATCACGCGACCTGTGGGATCTATGGGCGCTGAACGACATCGGCGCGATCGACAGCGCTGCGGGAGCGTTGTACCGGAGGTACGGCCCGACCAACCGGCTCCCCACCCCGCAGTTGTTCGAGCGTGTACCGGACGAGCAAGACTGGCGCACACAATTGGCCGGGCAGACGCGACTGGTGATCAGCGCCGAGATCGCGCTGACCGCGGTTCGAAATGCCTGGGCACGAATTTCGGAGTGACTGAGTTCTTGCAGTGATCACAGGTGAATAGCTGCCTGACATGTCGCCCCGATGAAGAGGAGGGGAGTCGATTTCTCGCTCGAATGGACGACGACCCATCGCGACAGAGCTACTTGTCCCTCATCGAGGTATTCATTCCGCCCGGATCCGAGGACGGGGAAATTCCGAGTGTCCCGCCCCGCTTCACAGCTCGAATACCCATGTCTGGATGGTTTCAGATTGTCCGTCAGCGGCGCAGGAGGTCCACGACGCCGGTGTTCGATTCGTTCCCGCCGCCCTCTGCTACCCGGCGTTCCATCAGTGCCATGAAAGGCTCGAGGAGTTCGGGGCTGACGCCCTGTTCTGCGGCGGTTCGGCGCAGCGTGCCGTTCGTCGTGGTCATCATCGCCAGGTTCGACTCGACGCCCTGGGTGTAGTCGCCGCTCGCCAGCTGCGCCGCGGTGCCGTAGGAGTATCCGGCCATCGCTTGTTGGTAGGCGATCATGAGGGGCGCGAATTCCACCGGTGAGATGTCCTCGCCACCGATGAGAGCGAACGCGTGTGCGGCGCCTGCGAACATGCCCCACATCGCGCTGAGAAGGGCGATGTCGTACAGGGCGGCGAACCCGGCGTCCGCGCCGACGTAGGTGACATCGGCGGGTACGGCCAAAGCGTCGGCATGGGTCTTGTGCAGCTCCGCCGAACCGCTGTAGAAGACGTAGGCACCCGAGTCGGGGACTCCGATCATGGACGGGACGGCCATGATCCCGCCGTCCAGGAAACGTCCGCCGCGCGCGGTGATCCACTCGGACAGCGCACGAGCCTCGGCGGGGGTGCTGGTGGTCAGGTTGACGACGTCGCGACCGGTCAGGTCGATGCCGTCGAGGGTCGCGCGCACCGACGCGTCGTCGAGCAGACACACCACGACGAGGGTGTTGGCGGCGACAGCTTCGGCGGCGGTGGCGGCGACCGCCGCCCCTTCCGGGGCCTGCCGGGCACTGCGATTCCACACCGTGACGGTGTATCCGGCGGCGAGCCACGAGCGGGCGAGTGCCGAGCCCATGTCGCCGAGACCGAGGATGGTGAGCGCTTCAATCGTGTTGTCGGACATGCTGGTTAGTGTTGGCGTGGCATCCGAGGGCGGACAAGTACGCACAGGGAAGTGGGTGCGCACTTCCGGGATAGTGACCAGGCAGAGGGAAGGGGCAGTCGTGCCGATCACACGCAGGCCGGGCGCGTACACATGCGGGCTCGACGCGACACTGTCGGTACTCAACGGCAAGTGGAAGATGATGATCCTGTGGCCGCTGAGCGAACGTCCCCACCGCTTCGGTGAATTGCGCCGTCAGGTGAAGGGCGTCACCGAGAAGGTCCTCACCACGCAACTGCGCGAACTGGAGGCCGACGGGATCGTCCATCGCGCGGTCTTCGACGAGGTGCCGCCACGTGTCGAGTACTCCCTGACCCCGCTGGGCGAGCTACTCAACAGCGCCTTGCTCCCCTTGGAAGCGTGGGGCCGCGAACACCTCATGGATGAAGAGGTCGTTCCGTCCGGTCATCGCTAGTGCGTCGCGGGCGGGCAAGGTGCGGTCGACGCCTTGGATCGTCCTGCGATGCCGGCCGGTCTTCAGCGCCTCGATGCCCACCATGCCGCCGAGTGTGGGCACGGCCTTCGGGCCGCTCGGTAGGGCGGAGCAAAAGCGCTGTGATCAGCGATGATGATGTGCCCTCGGCAGGATTCGAACCTGCGACACCCGCTTTAGGAGAGCGGTGCTCTATCCCCTGAGCTACGAAGGCGGGGTTGGTCGTCTGCCGGAACCGCAGTGCGCGGGCCCCGGTTTGACCGTGCCGAGTATAGCGTGCGCGGGCTGTGGCGCGGTCAACCCGGGGATCGGATCACTTCAGGATGATCTGATCGTGATCGCCCGGCGACACGCTGATCTGAAACGGGTGTGGGGTCACGGGTGTAGGGGCTGGGTGCCCTAGCGTTCCCGGAGGCTTTCGCCCGCCTCTTCGGGCATTCGTTCACGCAATGACTTTCTGCCTTCTCGCGAGGAGTACGTGGTCATGGTTGTGGGGTTCCGCTTTCCTGTGGTGACGGCGCTCGTGCTGGCCGCGGCGGTGTGTCTGGGGTCGGTCGGGTGCTCGGTCGACGGTGGGTTGGTCGATCCGGTTTCGACGGTGTCGCAACGAGATCGCGCGGATCGGGACGCCGCTCGCACCGCCGAACTCGACGGTGCGAGCGCGGAGACGCAGGCGACCATGCTCGCGTTCTACGGGTCCGTCTGCTCCTTGCAGACCCGGTATCGCGCTGATCTCGAAGCCGCCGAGCGCGATGCCGGTGCGCTTACGCCGGTGCAGTACCGCGATACGGCGGCGATGATTCTCGGTACTCGCGCCGCCGCGGCCGGGAGTGCGCGCGATGCCGCGCATCTCTTGCCGATCCCGAGCCTGTTCCGCGACGAATGGCTTACCGCACAGGGTGAATTGATCGGTCTCTTCGACCGGCTTCAGCAGGCGGATTCGTCGCGTGCCGCCGAGATGACCGCGGTCGATCTCGCCGACACCGAACGGCTGCGTGCCGTCGCGAGGGATCTGCTCGCCGCTTCGGCGCAGCAGATCGAGAACGAGAATCCGCGCGTCCGCGTCGTCGCGCAGGGGCTGCCCACGTCAAGGCAGGTCCGGCACGATGCCGCGGAGCTGGACGAATGTCAGATGCCGAGCTGACGATCAGCCTGGTGCCGTCGTCGAGCGGCGGGTTGTCCGGTGGCAACTACGAGAAGGAAAGGAGTGTGATGGGCAGAGCTCGGTTCGTTCGCGGTGGTGTGCTGGCGGGGCTGATATGCGCGATGCTGTCGGTGGCGGGTGTGGCCGCCGCGGATGACGGCATCCCGGTCGATCACGCTCTGGTCGTGGTGCCACCTGTCGTCGACCCGGTATTGCCGGTCGGCGCGCCCCCTGAGTTCGATGCGCCTGCGAATTTCGACGCGCCGATCACCGCCCACTCGCATTCGGAATACGCAGCACCAGTGCAGGAGCTGCGCCACAGCGCTGTCGCCGAACGCGCGGACGTCGTCTTCCCGGTCGCATCCGTGATGGAGCCACCTCTTCCCCTGCCACCGATCGAGCCGATCCTGTCACCGGCCGATCTCGGTCCGATGCTGGAGCGGATCGGCCTGAATCCGAGCGGGCCCGCCCTTCCTGCGCCAGATCGCTGGCTGGTCGATGAGGCGTTAGGGGTGATCGCGCCCAGCGTGCAGCAGTTGTTGCCCGGCGATCTCGGCGCGGGCGTGCTGGCAGGGCTCACCGGCCTGGCCACCATGTTCGGCCCGGCCACTGTGCCGGTCGATTCCCCGGACACCTCGCCGCCGGTAGCGCTGCTCGACGCGGGCCAGGACCAGTTCGAGTTCGCGTCGACCGCGACGGCTTCGCCTGTCGCAGAGTCCGTCGACCTCGAGATCCCCACTGTCACAGGCCCGGCGGCGGAGGTCGCGGTGTCCGCTCGGGAGAGCGTGGAGCCCCCGGCCGGCCCGATCATGTTGCTGTTTCTGATCGTCCTCGGCGTGGTGATCACGGGCCTGGCCTACCCGCTCATCCGGCGGCGCCGAGCTGGGATCCGCCGCATGGGAGGGCGCCGGGTTCCGGGCCGCCGCACACGAGGGCACCGCGCATCAGGGTGCGGGGCAGCACGGTGCCGGGCGGCGGTGGACCCGGCAGCGGACCACCGCCCAGCGGCAGTGAGCCTGGCTGCGGACCACTGCGCAGTAGTGGGCCCGGCAGCAAGCCACCGCCCAGCAGACCACCGCCTAGCTGTGGGCTCGGCAGCAGGCCACCGCCCAACCGTAGGTCCGGCAGCAGACCACCGCCCAGCCGTGCACCCCGCAGCAGGCCACCACCTAGCTGTGGGCTCGGATGCAGGGCGATGGGCAACAGTGCGCCGATGTTCCCGGCTGCGACCGGGACTGTTCGGGATCGGACCTGAAAGGCGACCCGGACGCGGCGGAGCCGCGGTGCGCGGTGACCCGTGGCTGCTCGTCGAGCACAGCCGGTGCGGAGCAGGCCGCTCCCCGCCGAGCACCCGTCACATGAGCCGATCAGAAGGCGTCGAATCCACCGCCGCTGTCGAACCCGCCGCTGTCGTATCCACCACCCTCGGAGCCGCCCCAGTCACCTGAATCCTGACCCGGGTCATATCCCGGATCCTGGCCGATCTCGCCCTGGTCTCCGTGGTCGAGCGCCGCCTCACCGGTGCCGTCCTCGAACGCCTGGGCGTCGTAGCCGACTCCGGCCATCCCGGCGAACATCGACGTGAACAACAGAGCCGCACCGGCGCCCCAGGCGCCGGCGATCAGCGCGGGCTTCCACCACGGCTCCGAGTACCACCCCGCGGGGACCGGTCGTCCGGCCACGCGACCACCGGGGTGGTAATTAGGCGTGCCCGGAGACGGGGCGGGGGAGGCGGCGATGCGGCGGCCGTTGTGCTCGACGACCCGCAGTTCGTCGACGTGTCCGGCGATGTCCTGACCGTCGAGGGCGGGTACCGGCGGGCCAGGGTCCATCTGCATCGCGGTGCGCGCCGCGCGGATGTAATAGAGCCCTTCCAGCGCCGTCTGCTTGGCCAGGCGGGCGTGGATGGGCGAGTTCGCCCTGTCCATCTGACCGCCGGCGGCGTTGTAACGTTCGGACGCGTCGGCCAGTGCCTGCCTGGCCGCTTCGTTGCGCGGCGACAGCTGGTACACCTGGCCGCCGAGCCGTTCGATCGCCACCCTGGCGTCGGCCTGGGCCTCTTCGAGTTCGCGCGCGTTCCGCTTGTTCTGCTCGGCGCGTAGATACAGCAGCGCCAGCACACACACGACGACGATCACGATCAGCCACCACAGCATCGCGCACCTCTTTTCGCCCGAGGTCTCGAGACGCCGTCCAGTTTACTGGCAGGTTGCCCTATCGGGCTGAGGCGGCTTGATCAGCGCGTTGCGGGATAGCTCACCCGGCGAGATGGCGGGCGATCACCAGGCGCTGGATCTGATTGGTGCCCTCGAAGATCTGCATGACCTTGGCCTCGCGCATGTAGCGCTCCACCGGGAAGTCCTGGGTGTAGCCGTAGCCGCCGAAGACCTGCACCGCGTCGGTGGTCACCTTCATGGCGGCATCGGTGGCGACCAGTTTGGCGACGCTGGCCTGGCGCGAATAGGGCAGTCCGGCATCGCGGCGGCGGGCCGCGTCGAGGTAGGTGGCGCGGGCGGTGTCGACCGCGGCGGCCATGTCGGCGAGCACGAAGCCGAGGCCCTGGTGGTCGATGATCTTGCGGCCGAACGCTTCTCGTTCCTTGGCGTAGGCGACGGCCTCGTCGAGCGCGCGCTGGGCGACGCCGGTGGCGACGGCGGCGATCCCGAGACGGCCCGCGTCCAGCGCGCTGAACGCGATCGACAGGCCCTGTCCCTCGTCGCCGATGCGGCGCTCGGCGGGCAGGAACGCGTCGTCGTAGGCGGCGGTGGTGGTCGGGATGCCGCGCAGGCCCATCTTCTCCTCGGGTTTGCCGAAGCTCAGGCCCGCGGTGCCTGCGGGGACGAGGAAGCAGGAGATGCCGCGCGAGCCCTCGCCGGTGCGGGCGAACAGGGTGTAGAAGTCGGCGCGGCCGCCGTTGGTGATCCAGGCTTTGGTGCCGTTGAGCTGGTAGCCGCCATCGACGGGGGTGGCCCGGCAGCGCAACGCGGCCGCGTCGGACCCGGCGTGGGCCTCGGAAAGGCTGTAGGCGCCGATGGTTTCGCCGGAGAGCATGCCCGCCAGCCACTGCTGCTTCTGCTCGTCGGTGCCGTAGGTGAACAGCGGATGGCAGGACAGACCGTGCACGCTCACCGCGACCGCGACGGCGGCCCAGCGGCTCGCCAGTTCCTCCAGCACCTGCAGATACACCTCGTAGGGCTGCGCGCCGCCGCCGAACTCCTCCGGGTACGGCAGGCTCAGCAGCCCGGCCGCGCCGAGCGCGGGGAAGACGCCGTCGGGGAAGACGCCGGTCTTCTCGCTCTCGGCGACCCGCGGCTCGAGCACCTTGTCGGCGATGTCGCGGGTCAGTTCGATCAGCTCGCGCGCCTCGTCGGTGGGCAGCATCCGGTCAACAGCCATGTCGACACAGTACGTCCAGCACTGAATTGCGTGCAAGGCAGCACGGAATTTTCAACCCCTATACTGGGACGATGCCTGCGTTGCCACCGAACAAGCATCAGGAGAAGAGTCTGCGGACGCGGACGCTGCTGCTCGACGCCGCGATCGAGAGCCTCGCCGAGGTCGGCTACGCGGGCGCGTCGATCGCCGACATCACCGCCAGGGCCGGGGTCACCCGCGGCGCGCAGCTACACCAGTTCCACACCCGCGGCGAACTGTTCGCCCAGACCATCGGCCATCTCACCGAGCGTCAGCGGGAAGCCATGCAGCGCAAGGCGAAAGCCCTGCCCGCCGACACGACGGCGGGTGCGGTGCTGGTGGAACTGGTCACCGCGACATTCGCGGGCCAGCTCGGACGCGCCTCGGTGGAGCTCTACGTCGGCATCGCCAACGACCCGCCGCTGCGCCGCGAGATGCTGCGCGTCCAGCACGATCTGACCGTCGAACTACTCGACCGCTGCGCCGGGCTGATCGATGCGGGCATCGCCAGGGAACGGCTGGAGAGCACCTTCTGGCTCACCATCAACCTCGTTCGCGGCGCCACCCTCGACGAGATGGTCGGGCGCGACCGGGTCCGCCGCAAGCAGGTGCTGGCCGACTGGACCGCCCTGGCCGACCTCGCCCTGCGCTGACGAACCGGGCCTATTATCTGCGCATGAACGCAGATGGCGGACCGGTCCGCGCACCGCTGGCCGAGGACCAGGTCGGCCTGGTCGTCGAGGTGTTCCGGATGCTCGCCGACTCCACCCGGGTCCAGGTGCTGTGGGCCCTGGCCGACCGTGAATTGTCGGTGAACGAACTCGCCACCGAGGTCGGCAAGCCGGGCCCGTCGGTGTCGCAGCATCTGGCCAAACTGCGCATGGCCCGGCTGGTGCGCACCCGCCGCGAGGGCACCACGATCTACTACAGCCTGGACAACGACCACGTCCGCAGGCTGGTCGTCGACGCGGTGCACAACGCCGAGCACGCGGGTCCTGGTGTGCCGGCGCATCATCGCGGGCCTGGCGCCGAGCCGCCGCATCGGTAGCAACAGCGCTGTCGGTGAACACGCTGTTCACCAGGAAAAGTTGCGCTGGGAAACAATTGCCGCTTGGTCTCTTTTCGGTAGCATCCGGTGTGACGTGGCTCATGCCGCGGCGAGACCGAAGGAGTTATCGATGCTGAGCACCATGCAGGACGACCAGCTGTCGCTGGCCAAGCTGCTCAACTATGCCGCCACCTTCCAGGGCAATTCGACCGTGTCCACCTGGACCGGTGACGGTGTGCGCACCATGACCTACCGCGAGCTCGGCGCCGACGCCGCCCGGCTGGCCAACGCGCTGCGCGGACTCGGCATCGAAGAGGGTGATCGCGTCGGCACCTTCATGTGGAACAACAACGAGCACATGGTCGCCTACATCGCGGTGCCCGCGATGGGCTCGGTGCTGCACGCGCTCAACATCCGCCTGTTCCCGGAGCAGCTGGTCTTCGTCGCCAACCACGCCGAGGACCAGGTCGTCCTCGTCGACGGCACGCTGGTGCCGCTGTTCGCGCAGTACCTGCCGAACCTGAAGACGGTCAAGCACGTGATCGTCGTCAACGGTGACGCGTCCGCGCTGACCGCGCCCGATGGCGTGACTGTGCACTCCTACCGCGAGCTGCTCGACAGCCAGTCCGCCGACTTCGACTTCCCGGTCGTCGACGAGCGTTCCGCCGCCGCGATGTGTTACACCTCGGGCACCACCGGCGACCCGAAGGGCGTCGTCTACTCGCACCGCTCCAACTGGCTGCACGCCATGCAGGTGAATCAGCCCAACGGTATGGGTTTCCAGGGCTCGGACTACGTGCTCGCGATCGTGCCGCTGTTCCACGCCAACGCGTGGGGCCTGCCGTACGCGGCGCTGATGTCGGGCGCGAACATCCTGATGCCGGACCGCTTCCTGCAGCCGGGCCCGCTGCTGGAGATGATGGCCGCCGAGAAGCCGACCTTCGCCGCCGCAGTGCCGACCATCTGGGGTGGCGTGCTGGCCGGCCTGGCCGCGCAGCCGCAGGACATCTCGCACCTGCGCACCGCCGTCGTCGGTGGCTCCGCGGTGCCGCCGTCGATGATGCGCGCGTTCGAGGAGAAGCACGGCGTGCGCATCCTGCACGCGTGGGGCATGACCGAGACCTCCCCGCTGGGCAGCGTCGCGCACGCGCCCGCCGGTGTCGAGGGCGAGGAGGCCTGGGCCTACCGCTACACCCAGGGCCGCTTCCCGGCCAATGTCGAGGCCAGGCTCGTCGGTGACGACGGCAAGGTCGTTCCCAACGACGGCGAGTCGCTCGGCGAGCTCGAGGTCCGCGGCGCCTGGATCACCGGTTCCTACTACTCGCCGACCGGCGCCGAGATCGACCCGGACAAGTTCGACGACGGCTGGCTGCGCACCGGCGACGTCGGCAAGATCAGCCCCGACGGCTACCTGACCCTGGTCGACCGCTCCAAGGACGTCATCAAGTCCGGTGGCGAGTGGATCTCCTCGGTGGATCTGGAGAACGCCGTGATGGGCCATCCGTCGGTCGCCGAGGCCGCCGTGATCGGTGTGCCGGACGAGAAGTGGGACGAGCGCCCGCTGGTCGCCATCGTGCTCGTCGAAGGCGCCACCACCCAGCCCGTCGAGCTGCGCGACTTCCTGGCCGACAAGTTCGCCAAGTGGCAGCTGCCGGAGCGCTGGACCTTTATCGCCGAGGTGCCCAAGACCAGCGTCGGCAAGTTCGACAAGAAGCGCCTGCGCGCCCAGTTCGCCGAGGGTGAGCTGGAAGTGACGACGCTGGGC
>NZ_JBHXAY010000075.1:0-35373 GCF_042728775.1 Nocardia sp. NPDC060259 | reverse complement strand
CAGGTGTATCGCGCGGCCCCTCGCGGGCGCTGACTCGTTCGGCCGTTGCCGGATGCGGGTGTCAGTCGGCCGATTCCGTGCGCGGGCCCTCCGGCATCGGCGCCTGGGCGGGCTGCATCCCCATCGGGATTCCGGTGCCCGGCAGGGTCGGCGCCGCGGCGGGAGTCTGCGGGACGACCGGGGCCGCCGGTTCCAGGGGCAGCGGGTCATCCTGCGGCGCATCGCCGTACAGCTGGGTGGGGTAACCGAGCGGGAACTGGCTCGGGTCGATCAGCTGCGGGTTGGGCGACACCGTCTCGTACGGCGAGGTGTCCGTCGGCTCGGTCGCCGGGCTCACCTCCAGCCCGCTGCCGGAGCCGATACCGCCGGCCGAGCCGGTCTCCGCCGGACCGGTGTCGGCGGTCTCGTGCATGCCGGGGACCCGCGGCGCGATCGAACCGGCGGGGCTCGCACCCGGCTCCGACGACACCGCGGTGTTGTCGACCCCCTGCGTCCCGTCGTTCATCACCGCGTACGCACCGCCCGCGACCAGACCACCCGCCAGCAGGCTCGCGGCCGCGACGACCATCGCCGCGCCCCGCGTGGAGTGCGCCGCGACCGCGACCGGCACGTCGGCGGCGTCACCGAGCGCGACCAGCGCGGCACCGGCGGCCGGGGCGAACGGCGCCAGCCGGCAGGGCAGCACCGGCACGCCGAATCCGGCGGCCGCCTCGCGCACCGCGGGTGCGTCGGCGGACGAGCCGACGAGCACCACCGCGCCCGGCCGCACCGAGGCCGCCTCGAACTGATCCCAGGCCGCCGACACCCCAGTGCGCAGCGCGTCGGGGGTAGGCGCGCCGGTCTGCGCGTAGGCGGCGAGCACCCGGTGCCTGCCGGGGTCGAGCAGTGTCATCGCCTGGTAGCCGGGCACCGCCTCGTAGACCAGCAGGTTGTCGAATTCGTCGAGCCAGGTCATCGCGCCCGCGACGAACAGGTGCGCCGACTTGGCCGAGACCAGTGAGGCCGTGTGCCATTGGGTGGCCGCGAGCCGGGTGACGATCGCGCGCCGCTCGACGGCATCGCGGTAACTCACTGCCACTCCGGCGATCTCGTACTCGTCGTCTAGTTCGGCGGCCATCGTGTCCAGTGCCACCTGCACCGCCGCGGCGATCTCCGCCTTGCTGTCCCCGCCCGCACGCACGGTGCGCCGCAGCAGCATCCGGTCGGTGAGCGTGTCGCCCGCCTCCGCGAAGGCCACCGCGTGCACGGCGCCTCGCTCGGTGCTGACGCCGAGAGTGATCACAGATCCTGCAGCCACAAGTCTTGCCTTCCCACGGGGGCAGATAACTTCGCGGTAGATCGGTTGCGGCGAGAGATCACCGCGAA
Organism: Nocardia sp. NPDC060259; assembly: GCF_042728775.1. Classification (NCBI taxonomy): domain Bacteria; kingdom Bacillati; phylum Actinomycetota; class Actinomycetes; order Mycobacteriales; family Nocardiaceae; genus Nocardia; species Nocardia sp. NPDC060259. Next base: position 34,008 of record NZ_JBHXAY010000075.1, on the reverse strand, counting down.
TTAGCGTGCGGATGCACGCACGCTCATCTGATGATTCGTCACCAGCCCGGGCCCGGATGGGAGGAAAATCTCCCAGTTGTTGACACGCTGTCGGTAGACGCGTGTCGCGGATGTGTGTATACCGCTAGCCTGGATGGGTGGAAGTACACGCGCAGGCCCGGTCCAAGCAGAGCCGTCCGGACCCTGCGCTGGAGTTGCAGGACGACCCGCAGGAGCTGATGCCGCGTAAGCGGCCGACCCAGGAGCGCAGCAAGCGCAAGTTCGACGCGCTGCTGCAGTCGTCGCGGGAACTGCTCGTCGAGGTCGGCTTCGAATCGTTCACCTGTGAAGAGGTCGCGCAGCGCGCCGAGGTGCCGATCGGCACGCTCTACCAGTTCTTCGCCAACAAGTACGTGATCGTCTGCGAGCTCAATCGGCAAGACCTGGTTGCGGTTTCCCGTGAGCTGGCCGACTTCCACGGCGAGATCCCCTCGCTGGACTGGTTGCGGCACATGAACCAGTTCGTCGATCATCTGGCGAATCTGTGGACCACCGATCCCTCGCGGCGCGAGGTGTGGCTGGCCATGCAGTCGACCCCGTCCACCCGGGCGACGGGCGCGCTGCACGAGAAGGAATTCGCCGAGGTGGTCTCGCAGATGCTGCGGCCACTGACCCCGCGCACCCCGCGCGCCCGGCGCACGATGATGGCCGAGGTGCTCGTGCACGTCGTCTACTCGATGCTGAACTTCTCCGTGCAGGACGAGCAGTCCAACGCCGACGCCGTCGCCGAGCTGAAGCGCCTGATGGTCGCATACCTTCTTGTGGCGGAAAAGGAATCGCGGACCGCCCAAGACTGAGCGGTCCGCGATCTCTAGCGGGTGGTTTCCCGACCCTCGATGAGGTCGGCCAGTTCGCCCGGGTCTTCCAGAACCACCATGGCGGCTGCTGTGTCGCCGTCGTGGGTCAGCGACAGGTGGACTCGCGCGCGGGGCAGGAACTCCGCGGCCAGGCCGTGCAGTTTGATGCTCGGCCTGCCCCACGCGTCGTTGACGACTTCGATCAGCGGATACGGGTTGTCCCCGATCTGCGGGCTGCGCGCGAAGCGAGACGATGCCCAAGCCTTGAGCACCGCCTCCTTCGCGGCCCAGCGTGCGGCGAAGCTGCGGGCCGGGTCCGTCTGCTTGCTCTGGCAGTAGCGGCGTTCACCAGCGGTGAAGCTCTCCCTGAGCATCGTCGTCCCCGACCGTTGCAGCTGCTCGGCGAACTCGGAGATGGTCACCAAGTCCAAACCGATACCGAGAATCGTCACGAAGCGGCAGCCTACGACGCTTCGGTCGACTGCGGAGCAGAACCGAGCTGTCCTGCGCCGCAACCCCATCCGTTCGCCCGGTACACACCCTCGCTGTCGAGCCTCGCCTCCGGCGAGAGCAGCATGTCGGCCTCGAGCTGACGGATCTGCTTGGCCGGGGTGCCGTCGGCGCCGAGGCGGCGATCCGCAGGCTTCTCGTACAGCGCCGCGCCGCCGCACATGGCCTCGGCGAAGCGCTGCCTGCCCGCGAGCTGACGCGCCTGCGCCCGCTCCTGGTACTCGGCCCTGGCAGCAGGCTCGATCGCGGCGAGGAACGCCTGCGGATGAACCACCGCGAGCAGACCGGACACGTGGCCGAAGCCGAGCGAGGTCACCAGACCCGCCTTCAGCGCGAACTTGTCACCGAAGCGCAGCGGCTCGCGCGCCCACACCAGGTGCGGGTAGGCAGCCATCTTCTCGTCGACACAGTCCAGGCTCCGGTTCGGCGGCACCACACCGTTTTCCAGCACCTGGCACAGGCCGATGAGCTGGAAGGCCGCCGCGCCGCCCTTGGCGTGGCCGGTGAGGCTCTTCTGCGAGACCACGAACAAGGGAGCGCCGTCGGTGCGACCCAGCGCGCCGGCGAGCCGCTCGTGCAGCTCCGACTCGTTGGGGTCGTTGGCCGCGGTGGAGGTGTCGTGCTTGGAGATCACCGCGATGTCGTCGGGCGTGACACCGAGCTTGCGCAGTTCGGCGGCCAGGCGCGAGCCGCTACCACCGCGGCCCGCACCCAGCGCACCGAGACCCGGCGCGGGGATGGAGGTGTGCACGCCGTCGGCGAAGGACTGCGCGAAGGCGAGCACACCGAGCACCGGCAGACCCATCTCCACGGCCACGTCACCGCGGGCCAGCAGCACGGTGCCACCACCCTGCGATTCCACGAACCCGCCGCGACGGCGGTCGTTGGCGCGGGAGAAGTAGCGGTCGCTGATGCCCTTGGCGCGCATGGCCGCCGAGTCCGCGGTGGCCGACATGTCACCGAATCCGACGATGCCCTCGATGCCGAGATCGTCGTAACCACCGGCGACCACGACCTCGGCCTTGCCGAGCCGGATCTTGTCGACGGCTTCCTCCACCGACACCGCCGCCGTGGCGCACGCCGCGACCGGGTGCACCATGGCGCCGTAGCTGCCGACGTAGGACTGCACGACGTGCGCCAGCGCGACGTTGGGCAGTGCCTCCTGGAGGATGTCGTTCGGGCGCGGCTCGCCGAGCAGGTTGTCGACGTAGAGCGAGCGCATCGAGGACATGCCGCCCATGCCGGTGCCCTGGGTGTTGGCCACCAGGCTCGGGTGCACCCAGCTCATCAGCTCGTCGGGGCTGAAGCCCGCACTGACGAACGCGTCGACGGTGCAGACGATGTTCCACAGCGCGACCCGGTCGATCGAGGCGGCCATATCGGCGGACACGCCCCAGATCGTGGGGTCCCAGCCGGTCGGGATCTGACCACCGACGACGCGCGAGAGCTTCGCCTTGCGCGGCACCCGGATCTCGGTGCCCGCCTGACGGGTGACGGTCCAGTCGCCCGACTCCGCGACCGGGCTGATCACCGTGTGCTCGGGATCGGCGGTGTGGAAGGCACGCGCCTCGGCCTTGCCCGCGACCGTGAAGGTCAGGTCCTGGTCGAGGAACACCGAGGTCAGCAGCGGCGCCGCGTTGTCGAGCATCGCGCCGTCGTCCTCGTAGCGGCGCACGCCGCAGCGCTCGACGACGGTGTCGTGGTAGCGCTCGGCCAGCTCACCCTCCGGCACGAAGTCCCCGGATTCGGTGTCGTACCAGCCCGGCTTCGGGTCGTTCTCCCAGCGGATCAGACCGGTGGTCCAGGCCAGCTCGAGCACGCCGGCGGCGGAGAGCTTGTCCTCGACCTCCATCTCGAAGCGGGTGCGCGAGGAACCGTACGGGCCGAGTTCGGCGGCGCCGACGATGACGACCATGTCGCTGAGGTCGGCGGTCACCGCCCCCCATTCCGGCACGGGCAGTGCCGAACTCAGGGTGGGCGGCGCGGGCAGCGCGGCGATGGTCGCGGCGGTGGCCGCTTCCTCCTCGCTCGCGGCCGCGGCCTCCTGGGCCTGCTTGGCCAGCGCGGGCAGGTCGAGCTTGGCGCGCGCCAGACCACCGGTGAGGTCGATCTGCTGCGGCCCGGTCTCGGTCACCTGACGGGCCCGCGAGGTGCACCACTTGAGCAGCTCGTCGGCCATCTCGGTGGTCGACCAGGTGTGCACGCCCGCCTTCTCCACGGCCTCGACCATCGGGTCGTTGTGGCCCATCAGCCCGGTGCCGCGCACCCAGCCGATCAGCGCGTGCACCATGGTGACCCGCGCCGACCACGACTTCTCGGCCCGCCACCGGGTGACCACGGCGTCGAGCGCAGCCTTGGACTCGCCGTAGGCGCCGTCGCCGCCGAAGAGGCCACGGTTGGGCGAACCCGGCAGCACCACATGCAGTTTCGCGTCGACGTCGTGGTCGGCGCCGAGGGCGGACAGGCCGCCGATCAGCCGCTCGACCGACCAGAGCAGGACCCGCATCTCCATCTCGGCGCGGGCACCCGCGTCGGCGAGATCACCGGCGACGCGCGGTGCCGCGAACGGCACCAGCAGCGTCGGGGTCATGGCGTCCTTGACCTTGATCTTGGCGCCGCCCGCGTTGTCGACCTGCTCGGTGCCGACCCAGTCGATCAGCGCGTCCAGGTCCTGGTAGGAGGCCATGTTCGCCGGGACCACCCACAGCGCCGCGCCGTGGCGGGCGTTGTCGCGGTACAGCGAACGGTAGAACCGCAGCCGCTCGTCGTTCAGGCGGGAGGTGGTGACGACCACCGTGGCACCGCCGGAGAGCAGCTTGCCGGTGACCGCGGCCGCGATGGAACCCTTGCTGGCGCCAGTGATCACGGCGACGTCGTCGGACCACAGACCGCCATCGGTGGTGTCGAGCGCGGCCTCCGCGATCTGGGCATACACGCCGGCCAGCACCGAGCGGGCCTCGTGCATGGCCCGCTGACGCCACCAGTTCGCCTGCGCGGCAACGGCTTCGCCCGCGCCGACGTAGCCGGCGATCGGCTGCTCGGCGGTGGCGGCGTCGTCGCCGAGCCACATGGTGGCCAGGTCCTCGCGGGCGGTGGCCCAGCGGTCGTCGATCAGGACGGCCTTGCGGGCGTCGAACGCCGGGGCGACCAGCCGCGGCCAGTCCGTGCCGAGTTCGGCCGAGACCAGGTCGACGAGGGTGTCCTCGGTGGCCTCGGGCGCGCTGACCTGCTCGCTGAGGCCGAGCTGCTCGAGGATGACCCTGGCGGCGGTGGCGAGCACGCCGTCCCGGCCGGTGATCTGCTCGGTGAACTCGCCCAGCGCCGCCGCGTCGACGGTGCCGCCGGACGCGCCACCCGCCGAGGGCAGCGAGACCGCGACACCGCGTCGCGACGCCACCGCCTGCACGGCGGCGTCGATGGCCGCGTCGACCGAGGCCGCGTCGCTCAGCGCACCGCCGACGAGCCCGCCGAGGTCACCGCCGCGCACGCTGGCGCCTTCGCGGGTGCCGAGCGAGACCTCGGCGGTGACGTGGCTGGCCCAGCCGTCGCCCAGTTCCCAGACCTTCTTGACCCGGTCGGCGATGGCGGCGGGCCGCTTGCCGGAGGGGCCGAAGACCTTGCGCAGGTGGTCGCCGATGGCATCGGTGAGCACGGTGCCGAACGGCTTGTAGGTGCGCGCCAGGCGCTCGACGGTGGCCGACAGAGCGCCCATGTCGGCGTCGGCGGCGCCGTCGATGGCGCCGAGCGAGAGCTCGGAGCCGAGGTCGACCAGCAGCTGGTTGCGGCGCGACGACACGCCGTCGCAGAGGCCTTCGATCGTGTCGACCGGGCCGATCTGGTCGAGCCGCAGCTTGGTCCACAGCGCGATGAGCACGCGGGTGGCGTCGGCGGCGGAGAAGGAGATGTCGTCGGGACGCGGGCCACCGGTGGCGACCGGTGCCGCGGCAACCGGTGCGGCGGCAGGGGCTGCCGCCGGCGCCTCGGCCGGGGTCTCCTCGATGTCGTCGTCGACCGGGGCGGGATCGGTGTCGGTGGCGTAGACGACCGCGGCGTCGCGCTCGACATTGACCACCTCGACCGTCGCCCCGCCGAACGCGGGCAGCTTCAGCGTCTGCGAGGCCAGGTTGGCCACCGTCGGGGTGGCGCCGAGGCCGATCTCGACGAACCGCTCCACGCCGAGGCCGCCGTGCGCGGGATCGGTGAACAGCAGGTCCTGGGTCTCGATCCAGCGCACCGGGCTGGCGAACTGCCAGGCCAGCAGCTCGATCAGCACCACGCGGCACAGTTCGGCCTCGCGCGCCGCCCAGCTGTCGAAGTCGGCCAGCACCGCGGCCAGCGGCTCGGACGGCACGAGTTCGGCGATCTCGGTGAGGAATTCACGTTCCAGCGAGAACGGGCGCGGCACCAGGTTCGGGATGTAGCGGCCGACGAGCACCTCCGGGCGCACCTCGGTCGGCAGCAGCTGCTCGAGCTTGTGCCGGAACTCCGGGACACCGTCGCGCAGCACCGAGGAGTGGAACGGCACGTCGATGCCGGGCACCAGGATGAACGCCCGCTTGCCACCGAATTCCGCACGGCGCCGGTCGATCTCGGTCTCGAGCGCCTCGAGCCCGGCGACCGTGCCCGCGATGGCGTACTGCGAGCCACGCAGGTTCAGGTTCACGACCTCGAGGAACTCGCCGGTGGCCGCGCCGATGCCGTCGACGAAGTCGATGACCTCGGCATCCGGCAGCCCGATCTGCGACGGGCGGATGGCGGCCATCCGGTAGTCGCTGCGGCCCTGCGCGTCGCGCGGGACCAGCTCGTGCATGGCCGAGCCACGCTGGAACACCACCTCGAGCACGGCCTCCAGCGGCAGCACTCCGGCGACGGCGGCGAGCGCGTTGTACTCACCGACCGAGTGACCCGCCAGCATCGCGCCCTCGACGAAGGCGCCCGCCTCGCGCAGCTCGGCGACCTGGGCGACGCCGAGGGTCGCCATGGCGACCTGGGTGAACTGGGTCAGGTGCAGCACGCCGTCCGGGTGGCGGTGTTCGACACCGCGCGCCTTGAGGTAGGTCGGGTTGTCGCGCACCACCGCCAGGATCGAGAAACCGAGGGCTTCGCGGGTGTGCGCGTCGGCACGCTCCCACACCTGCTTGGCCGCCTTCGAGCGGGTCAGCGCGTCCAGACCCATCCCCTTGCGCTGGATGCCCTGGCCCGGGAAGGCGTAGACGGTCTTCGGGGCGGCGGTGCGCCCGGTCGCGGTCATGACCAGGTCACCGTCGACGCGGCAGGAGACCTCGACGATCTCGCTGCCCGCGTCCACCGCGATCCGCTCCACCCGCACGTCCACGGTCGCGCCGGGGCGCACCATGCCCAGGAACCGGGTGGTCCATGCCGTGAGAGTGCGTGCGGGAACGGAGCTTTCGGGATCCACCGCGACCACCGCGTGCTGGGCGGCGGCCGAGAGCCACATGCCGTGCACGATCGGGCTGCCCAGTCCGGCCAGCTTGGCCGCGGCATCGGAGGTGTGGATCGGGTTGTGGTCGCCGGAGACGGCGGCGAAGGCGTGCATGGCGCGCGGGGCGGCCATGGTGACGTCGCGGCGACGGCGGCGCGGGGTGTCGGTGGCGTCGTCGGACACCGCACCGGCCGCGCGCGGCGGATCGGTGAGCTCGCCCGCGCCGTTGCGGCCGCGGATGGCGAACCGCTCGACCAGCCGGGCCAGCGGTGCCGCCTCGAGCCCCTGATCGAGGATCAGGCCGACGGTGACGGCCACCTCGACGACCCGGCCCATGTCGGTGTCGACGACGGCGCCACTCTCGGCGCGCACCACGAGAATGCCGGTCTCCGTGGGCAATTCGTTCAGCAGCTCGATCTGGTGGTCCAGGTGGACCAGATCCAGCATGCCCTCGATCACCGAACCGTTGTGTGCGGTACGCGCCGCGCCGAGCACCGCGAACACCGCGGGCCAGCAGGCGCCGACGAGCACGTCGGGCGCGGTGCGGCCGAGGGTGCTCAGCGTGGTGGGCAGACCCGAACCGGTGACACCGGCGTGGTCGGCGACCAGGTCGGGCATCCAGGCCAGGTTGAGGTGCGCCACACCGGCTTTCACCTCGGGCAGCGACTGACCGGCGGCCACGCCGAGCAGCGCCGACATGGCGGTCTCGGCATCGGCTTCGGTGATCACCGGCGCGCCACCGGAGTAGATGCTCACCGGCACGGTGATGCGGATCTTCACCGCGTCCCGGCCCAGCAGCGGCACGGCCAGCTCGACGTAGCCGAAATCGGCTTCGGGACCGGAGATCTCGGTCAGCGTCGCGCCGGTGCCCTGATGCACCGCGCTCCCCTGCTCCACGACCCACTCGCCGACGGCGCCGAGGCGGTGCACCGGGTTGACGGTGGTGCGGCCGGCCCACTGCACGTCGGGGGCGGCGAGCACGGTGTCGATCGGGCCGGTCACCACACCGGCGACGCGGCGCGCGTCGACCGGGGCGGGCACGACGCCAGCCCGGACCAGGCTGTAAGCGGTGTCCTGCTCGAAGCGGTCGAGCAGCTCGCCCACCGGCTCGTCGACCCGGGTGATGCCCGCGACCGCGACGGTGCCGGGGATGACACACACCTGATCGGCCGAGTAGCGCGGATCATGGGCCTGCCACAGCGAATCCGAGCGCCACCAGCGACGCACGTCGGCGTCGACGACGGGCACGAAGTTCACCGGCTTGCCCGGCGTCTTGCACAGCGAGACGAAGAACGGCACGTCGGCCGGGTGCAGCACGGTCTCGGCGACGCTGGGGTACTCCTTCTTCAGCGCGCACAGCGCCTGCACCGGGTGCTCGAAGGCCTCGTCGTCGGCGAACAGCGTCTCGATCTCGCCGCTGTCGGCGGGGTGCAGCCGGGCTTCGGTGCGCCGCATCATCTCCGCGAACCGGTCGCGCCAGCTGATGTCGAGCCAGTCCGAGCGGGTGGCGTCGCGGATCGCGTCGCCGATGTCGCTGCCGCAGTCGAACGAGATCGGGACCTCGCTCGAGACCGCGAGCGAGACATAGCGTTCCAGCCACTGCTGGTAGGTCATGGTGGCGACGTCGCCGAAGTAGGGCTTGGCGGTGGCGTCGAGCGCCGCGATGATCTCCTCGCGCCGGGCGGCGACGGCCTCGGCGTCACCGGCGACCTCGTCGAGCAGGCGGCCCGTGCGCGAGGCGGCGTTGTCGATCTCGTGGATGTCGGCGCCCAGCTGGCTGCGGCCCGAGGCCATGCCACCGGAGGCGGTGCCGGCGCCGACCCAGTCGGGGGTGCCGGGGGTGTCGACGAGCAGCTGCTTGACCTCGGGGGCGGTGGTCGCCTCGAGGGTCGCCATGGCGGCGGTGCCGACGAGCACGCCGTCCAGCGGCATCATCGGGTAGCCGTGGTTGGTGGCCCAGGTGCCGGTCAGGTAGTCGGTGGCCCGCTCGGGGGTGCCGATGCCGCCGCCGACGCAGACCACCACGTTGGCGCGGTTACGCAGCTCGGCGTAGGTGGCCAGCAGCAGGTCGTCCAGGTCTTCCCAGGAGTGGTGCCCACCGGCCTTGCCGCCCTCGATGTGCATGATCACCGGGTAGTCCGGCACGGCGTCGGCGATGCGCAGCACCGCGCGGATCTGGGCGACGGTGCCCGGCTTGAACGCGACGTGGCTGATGCCCGCCTCGGTCAGCTCCTCGATCAGCGCGACGGCCTCGTCCAGCTCGGGAATGCCCGCGGTGACGATCACGCCGTCCAGCGGCGCACCCGCCGCGCGTGCCTTCTGCACCAGGCGCTTGCCGCCCAGCTGCAGCTTCCACAGGTAGGGGTCGAGGAACAGCGAGTTGAACTGCACCGCGCGGCCCGGCTGCAGCAGCTGGCGCAGCTCGGTCATCCGGTCGGCGAAGATCTGCTCGGTGACCTGACCGCCACCGGCCAGCTCGGCCCAGTGGCCCGCGTTGGCCGCGGCCGCGACGATCTTCGCGTCGACGGTGGTCGGGGTCATGCCGGCGAGCAGGATCGGCGAGCGGCCGGTGAGCTTGGTGAACGCGGTCTCCACGACGATGCGGCCGTTGGGCAGCCGCACCGGCTTGGGCGCGAACGCCGACCACGGGGTGGCGGCCTCGGGGGCCGCGCCGGGGGTGAGCAGGCTGCGCTGGCCGGGACGGGTGGCGGCGGCGACCACGCCGACGCCGGTGCCCTTGAGCGAACCGCCGGTGACCCGCGAGAGCAGGTCGCCGGGGCCGAGATCCAGGATCCACTCCGCGCCCGCCTCGACGACGGCGTCGACGGTGGCGACCCAGTCGATCGAGTCGACCAGGATCTGCTGGGTCAGCGAGGCGGCGAGCTCGGCGTCGAGGTCGCACTGGCGGGCCCAGCCAGCGACCAGGTCGACGGTCTCGGCCAGGGCCGGGTGGTGGAAGGCGATGTCGACGGCGACGTCCTCGAACACCGGCGCGAACACCGCACCGCCGCGAATCTTGCTCTCGCGCTCGCGCGTCTGCTCGTCGTGCAGCTGCGCGCACTTGGCCCGCACCCGATCGAGCTGGGCGGGGGCGCCCGACAGCACGACCCGCCTGCGGCCGTTGCGGATCGACACCACCGCGGCGAGCGCGGGGTCGACACCTTCGGCGACCTCGGCGACGATCGCCCGCAGCTGCTCGGGATCGACATTGGACACCGCGACCATCGGCGAACGCTCGCCCACCGGCATCAGCCCGCGCCTGCGCGCGACGAGCCCGGCGGCGGCGCCGACGAGCTGGGCAATGGCCAGCAGCTCCGCGTCACGCGCGCCGCCCGCCTCCACCGCGGTGGCGGCGAACAGACCCTGCGAATGCCCGACGATCGCGACCGGCGGGTGCTCGGCCGTGTCGAGACCCTGCAGACGCAGCGCCCTGGTGGCCGCGAGCTGGGCAAGCAGCACGCCGGGCATCGACACGGCGGCCGAGCGGAGCACCGAGTCCGCGGGCACCGACGAGGGCTCCTCCGGCTCGTCCAGCTCACTCTCGAGCATCCAGCCCATCGGGTCGAAGCCACCGGGACGCACCACCAGCAACTGTGCCGCAACCGGCTCGATCAGCGCCGCGGCCTCGTGCACCAGTGCGGTCAGCTCGGGCTCGAGCGCGCTGTCGCGACCGATCTCCTCGAGCTCGCTCAGCCACTGCGCACCCTGCCCACCGAACGCCAACGCATACCCGGCCCCGTTGCGCAGCTGCTCAACCAGCGCCGCGCGGACACCCGATGCCTGGCCACGACCACCAGCTTTCGCGGTCGACTCCATGCCCATCTCGGTGCTCTCGTTGATCGTCAAGACGCTCGACTTCCTTCTCCTGGCGCTCCGCCCACCGACGGCACGCACACGTATCCGGCAGCCCCTCGGGCCTGTTGAAAGCCACGATCGCACAAAATCATGAGGAAAGCCTCACGTTTCTCGCCCCCACGACAGCTACCGCCGAGTATTTCTGCACGCCCGTACCAGAATTATCTGAAACGTGACCCCGCCTCATGTTTGAACGCGCAGGTGGGACCTGTTACTTCGCTTCGCAAACATGAGTGGCCCTCACATTGAGGGTTACCAAATCGTTATAACCCCAGGTCGTGTTACCGACGAGTACGACATGCCGCCCCAACGCTTCGCGTAGCCGGTTTTGCCCGGTAGAGTTTGGACGGTCGTACACATCCAGCGCGAGTGGCGAAATTGGCAGACGCGCCAGATTTAGGTTCTGGTGTCCACGGACGTAGGGGTTCAAGTCCCCTCTCGCGCACAGATTCCTGGCTTTCGGGCCAGATCAGGGCTTCTGCGTGTTCGAGTGCACTCGCACACGGAGGAGACACGACATGCAGGGCCCTGAACTGCGTAAACACGATTCATCGAGTGGCAGCCGTGCCACTTTTCGCACCCGATCGGCACCCTGTCGCGGGCGTGGTGATCGCCGGTGATCGAGCCACTCATTCCGCCCCAGACCGCACTCCAGGACCGCATCCACGGCCCGCTGCCGGTGTGCGTCGTCCCTGGCACCGCCGACCCGGATCTCGCGTACGGCGTCGCCGTGGTCGGTGATGCCGGCCGTGTGGCCGACCGCGCGGTGCTTTCGGCGCTGAACTGGTCTCCGGGTACCCGGCTGACGATGTTGTGCACGGAGGGCGGCCTCGTCCTTGTGCACGCCGTCAGCGACGGCCCTGTCCAGGTGACCGGTGCCGGGTTCTTCCGAGTTCCGTTCCGCCAGCGCCGATGCGTCCGGCTACTCGAAGGCGACCGGGTGCTGCTGGTAGCCCACCGCGGACGGAAGCGGTTGTTGATCCATCCCCCGGCCGCACTCGACGCCCTGACTCGTGAGAGCCGACGAATCCTGGAGGACTCGCTGTGACGATCCAGAGCCCTGTCCGCCCTGTCCCCACCGCAGATACCTTGGCCGCTGCACAGTTGCTGCTGACGCAGATGGGCATCACCGCGGCGGACCTGATCGGCAGTGCCCCCGCAGCACCGACATTCGCCGAAGTGATCCCGCGTGTACGGGCACGGTTGTCGGCGGGCACCGCACGCACCTACGGGACCCATTTGGATCTACTCGAATCGCGTTGGCCGGAACGGTCGTTGACCGAGCCCACCCGTCACGAACTCGAGGAACTCACGCGCTCGGTCCAGGCGTCTGCCCGCACCAACCGTGCGTCGCGTGGCGGGACCAGCGCGGTCGAACACTTCGTGTCCGCGGTACGTGCTGTCTACCGCTACGCCGAGGAAGCCGGATGGGTTCGCCCACAAGACAATCCGGCACGGCGGCTGCCGATTCCGTCCCGCCGCGCGTCACAGCGGTACGCGATCCCGTCGGCACAGATCGCCGAGATCTGCCAGGTCGCGGCCACCTCCGGTGACGACCCCGAACTCGACAGCCTGATCCTGCGGTTCCACCTCGAGACCGCATGCCGTCGCGGTGGTGCGCTGGCATTGCGGCCCCAGGATCTCGACCGAGGCCAGTGCCTGGTGTATCTGAGAGAGAAGGGAGGCTCGGATCGTTGGCAGCCGGTGTCACCGACGTTGATGCACCACCTCGACGACCACGCGACCCGACGGCAGGCACCCTTCACCGGCCAGTTGCTGCGCTACGGGCATGGACGTCCGATCACCGCCCGCCGATACGACTACATCTGGGCCCGGGTCGGCGAGTCACTGCCATGGGTGGCCGCCCAAGGTGTCACGGCACACTGGCTACGCCACACCACTCTGACATGGGTCGAAAGGACGTTCAGCTACGCGGTGGCTCGAGCCTTCGCCGGACACCACGGCAAGAGTTCCGGCACGACCGACACCTACGTCAAATCCCACCTGCACGAAGTCGCCGCCGCACTGGCGGTCCTCACCGGCGAGCCGCACCCTCTCGCGCGCGGCGTCGGCTAGGCGGCCACATCGAATGCCCGTCCGCTGCGGCGGTGCGGGTGGGTGTTCGATTCCCGAATCCCCAAGGACGCCGATCAGCTGCAGCAGTTGGGATCGAGCACGAACCACAGAGCGGAGAGTGCGTCGCGGCGGGCGCGGTGGAAGGTGTTCATTCCGCGCCGCTCCGATTCCACCAGGCCGGCCTTGCGGAGCTGGCCGAGGTGGTGGGAGACGGTGGACTCGCACAGACCGACCTCGGCGGCCAGGTCGCCGCCGTTGCGCTCCCCTCGCGGGGCGGTGAGCAGCAGCGACAGCAGCTTGACCCGGACCGGGTCGGCGATCGCTTTGAGCCGCAGTGCCACCTCGAGGGCGGCTCGCCAACTTGCGACCACCCTTGTCCAGGATGTGCCGCTCGATGGTGTCGGGGTCGATGTCGAGGATCTTCGCTTCGTACTCGATGGGCACGGGGACTCCTAAGGGGGCGGCAATGCTCGACGCCGCGATTCTCAGGATCGCGCGGGTCGCGGCATTAGCGTGCGTTCGCACAATCGCGCGGGTCGCGGCCTCAGGACATTCAAGGCGTCGAGGCGCCCGCACCTACCTGGGTGGAGAGCGCATTCGGTTTCATGGGTGAAAATCGACGGTGTGGATGAATTGACAGCGGAGCTGGAGCAGCTGATGTACGGGCTGAACTACTCGCCGACCTTCGGGTTGCTGCGGCTGCCGGCGGGGTTGTCGCTGGAGGCGGCTGAAGCGGCAGTGGTCCTGACCTACCCTCATGCGAGGTTCGACAAGCCGATCCTTTCGGATGCCGAAACCTTGTGGGACGAGGTAGATTACGGCTTCCGCTATCGCGGTGACTACGGCAGCGGACTGACGCTATCGGTGGACGAAGAGACCAGACTTCAGGCTGTTCAGGAGCGCTACCGGGATCTCGCCCGCGGATTCATCGGCCCGGGTTCAGTCATCTACACCGGCGGTTTTGCCGGTCTTCCCGGATATCCCGTGTTCTGGGACTTCAGGTACATCGTCCTCAACTACGACCGTCACGGGCTGCTCCTTGTCGGCAGCGCATCGGATTAGTGCCACGGATACGGGTAAGTCCCGCGCAGAAATCGGCACTATCGGATGTTGCTGGGTAGCAATCGCGCCTACACAGATGAGATACGCATTTCGGCACTCGGTCAGGGCGCAACCCATCTCCACGGCCGCAAGCCCCGGTGCCCATGAAGGCAGGCCAGCCGGTAGTCGGCCTGGCGGCGGGCGTGGTCGGAGACCGCAGCGTGGCGGAGCGCAAACAGGCACAGCTCGAAGGATCGGACGTCGCGGATCACCGGGTACCCCTCCCAGTCGGTGACGTCGGAGCCGTAGGCATCGGCGAACTGCTCCCACCGCTGTGGAGGGTCGGAGAGAGTGTCGGACTGGAAGGCGACGGTGGCTTGGTCCCACTGCGGGGGTCCGATGCAGCAGCGCTCTAGGTCCACGACGTGTCCTCCGGCGGCTGCGGCCATGGTGTTGGCTGGGGACGGGTCGCCGTGAATGACACACCACGGACTCGGCCACTCCAGCGCGTTCCACCGTGCAGCAAGGTCGCTGGCGTAGCGACGCAGCCACCCCTTGTCTGTATCGCTGGTGAGGCATTGGTGGATGCGGTTGGTGAAGTCGGGCAGGGTGAAGTCGGGCAGCCCGAGGTGGCTGGGCACACGCAGGGAGTGCAGGTGTGCGAGCATCGCCCCGGTTTCGGCGGCCTCGGCGGGTCCGCCTGATCCGAGGTCTTCCCAGAAAGTGACCGGGCGTTCGGCGACCACGACCGGGTCGGGCACCAGTGGTTCGGGTGCGCGGACGTGGTGGGAGCGTAACCAGTCCGCGGCGCGCAGTTCCCGGACCGCAGTCGCCAGTTCTCCGCGTTGATGTATGCGGATGATGGTTGCGGTGTCGGTTCGCAGCATGGCGTTGTCGCGCAATCGGATCGGTTCGATCCGGGCGGCTGGGACCTGAGCCTGGGTGCAGGCTGCTCGGGCCAGTGCCACGATGTCTTTGCTTCTCATGGTGTTTCGTTCCTGGTGGTCAATGACCGGCGGCGAGGGCTGCGGCGGTTTCGAACAGGCCAGCGGAGTTGGCACCCTTGATCAGGACGACGTCACGACCGCGCAGACCTTCGGTGAGCAGTTCCAGCACTTCGTCTTTGGCTTCGACATGGGTGACTTTTGCGGAGCCCGCTTCACGGGCGGCGGTGGCCATGAGTTCGGCGTGTTCGCCGCCGACGGTGATCAGGGTGCCGATACCCAGATCTGCGACCTGACGACCGATCTTTTGGTGCAGGGCCGGTGCGGTGTCGCCGAGTTCGCGCATCTCGCCGAGCACCGCGACCGTGGGTCGCAGGGTGGCCGCGATCGTCGCCAGCGACAGCAGTGCAGCTTCGACACTTTCCGGCGAGGCGTTGAACGCGTCGTTGATCACGGTCACTCCATCGGGGCGTTCGGTGACCTCCATCCGGCTGCCCGACACCAGCGAAGCGCCGTTGAGCCCGTCGGCGACGGTGGCGAATCCGACTCCGGCGCTCAAAGCCAGTGCGGCTGCGGCGAGGGCATTGGCCAGATGGTGCACGCCCACCACGCCCAGGGCGATCGATGCGGCATCGTCGCCATGGCGCAGCGTGAACCGCGCGCGGGCGTTGTCGTCGAGTGTGATGTCCTCGGCCCGGACGTCGGCGTCGGGTCCGGTGCCGAATCGCAGGACCTGGGCGCGGGTGTGCTCGGCCATCTCCGCCACCAGTGGGTCATCGGCGTTGAGGACCGCGATACCTGAGGCGTCGAGGGCTTCGACGAGTTCGCGTTTCGCGCCCGCGATCGCCTCGCGGCTGCCGAATTCGCCGATGTGGGCCGAGCCGATGCCCAGGACCGCGCCGATCTGCGGGCGGGCGATCGCGGCGAGATGGCTGATGTGGCCGCGCCCGCGCGCACCCATCTCCAACACGAGGAAGTCGGTGTCGGTTTGAACCCGCAGCACGGTGTGTGGAAACCCGATCTCGTTGTTGAACGAACGCTGGGTGGCCACGACACTGCCGTGGCGGGACAGGATCTGGGTGAGCAAGTCTTTGGTGGAGGTCTTGCCCGCCGAGCCGGTGATCGCCAGTACCCGGCCGGTGTAGCGAGTGGCCACGGCGTGGGCCAGATCGCTCATCGCGGTCACCACGTCGTCAACGATGACCGCCGGGGTGCCGGTCGGGCGGGTGGCCAACACCGCGACCGCGCCGTTGTCCATTGCGGCGGTGGCGAAGTCGTGGCCGTCGACGCGTTTGCCGGGCAGGGCGGCGAACAGTCCGCCAGCCTCGACCTGGCGGGAGTCGAACGCAGTCGGTGCGGTGACGGTCACGTGGTCGTCGTTGACAGAATCGAGCCGACCGCCGACCGCTCGAGCGACCTCGGCGAGGGTCATGGTGATCATGGGGATTCAACCTTTCGAATTTCGGATATCACTGTGGTGTCAGGGTCTGGCGCTGATCCCTACGCGCGGCGGGCTCGGCTGTGCGCCACGATCATGCTCGCCGCCGGACCAGCCTGGACGACCGGACGACATCGACGTTGTGCACGCCGGCGGTTTGGGGGCCGGGTCAGGTGAAGCACCGTTGGCCGATTGCGGCGTAGGCGCTCAGGTCGCATACGACGGGGTGTAGCGGTTCGACGGCGTGGTCGTAGCGGCCGACGCTGCGGAGTTCGGGTCGCCAGCGGTGTGGCGCGATCAGACCGGGGGTGTGGAGCCGGTACCCAGTGAGCATCGAGGCGAGGTCATCGTAGGTTCGCGGATAGTAGGCGATTCCGGCCGCGCGCAGGGTCTCGGCGGCGGAGTTGATGTGGTGGCCGTGTACGTCGGCGGTGATGTGGGTGAACACCAGCCATGTCCCTGCCGGAAGCGCACTGGTCAGCGCCGCAACCAATTTAGGCGCATCGTCGATGAGTTCGGCGGTGCCCGACAGGCAGAGCGCTGTTGGTGCAGTGATGTCGAGTACGGCGGTGATGGCGTCGAGTACGGCGGTGGTGTCGGTGAGATCGATCTCGGCGGTGTGGGTGGCGTGTTCGGTCATCAGTGCGCGAGCATGGACAACCGCGAGCTGATCGTGGTCGATATAGAGCGTTCGCGCGGTCTCGACGCGGTCTCCGGCGATGTCGTGGATGTTGGGTGTGTGCGGATACCCGCACCCGAGTTCCACGAACTGGGTGAGCCGATGGTGGTCGATGAGGTATCCGACCGCGCGGCGGGTGAAACGACGTGATTCGGCGATCGCGGGCGCGATCTTGTTCCGTGCCAGTTTCTCGGCAATCGCGTGGTCGGCGGTGTAGTAGTCCTTGCCCCCGAGCAAGGCGGTGTGCACGCGCGCACTGTTGGGGCGGAGCTGGTTTTGGACCGTGGCGGGGTCGGCGTCGCTCACGTGCTTTCGCTTTCCTGTGCTTGTCGTGGGTAGGTGGGTTGCAGACGTTCGGTGGCCCCGGAAATCGCTGGGAATCGAGTCCGGGGCCGCCTTCGGGCGGCCGGATCAGGTGTGGTGCCACCGGGGGCGCATCGAAGGCATTCGGTTGGTCGGGGTGTGCGGACTTGCGCGGTCAGGGCTGTAGGTACAGGCGTTAGTTCGGCAGGCGCGGAAACCCGGTGCAGTGCCCGGAATGCACGGCGATGGGTGCCGGACCGACGGACGGTCACATCGCAGACGAACACCAGCGCGGAAGTTGGGCATGTCACGAATTCCGTTCGCACACTTGTAAATTGAATCGTCAGGTGGATATCTGATTCGTGCGGGCACAGTGACCGACTGCCGATGGTCATCGTGTGTGCCGTCTCGGTAGGAACGAGAGTGCGCATTCGACGACGACCGCCCCCGATGGTCGGAACGCACTGATGGCCGGGGATATCCAGGTGCGGACCATCGCCGCGTCCGGCGCCGGGGTCGGGGTCGGGGTCGGCAATGCGATATCTCCCTCACGGATCACCACCACTCGCCCCTTCCACAACCGCGCCACCTCCTCGGGGTCTCCGATCGGACGGATATCAGCGCGCACCAAGAACATCCACATGTCGGCGCGGGGGTGGCCGATGATCGGCAGCGGCGCGACACCGCGAACATCCAGGGAGGTCTTGACCTGCTGAGCGAGGGCGGTGGGCATCATGACCGCGCCGACCAGTCCGGCGCGCATCGTGATCCGCCCGGTTGCCGGGTCGATCACGGTGGGCAGGGAACACACCTGTCGGTAGAACTCGCATCGTGAGCGTAGCGTCTCGGCGTAGACCGAGGAAGGTGGGTCGGTGCGGGTCATCGGTGGCCCCCAGTCGGCTCGGTAGACATGGCGTGGCGAACCGCCGGCTCAGAGTCGCGGACCGCTGCCGGGCCGGGCGCGACGGCGATCCATCCGGCTTCGCACATCGCGTCCAGGATTGCGACCAGGTCGGCCAGTGGTGGCCGGGGCGCGTGGGTTGGTGGGGTGGGGTAGCTCATCGGGCAGCCTGCCGTTGGGGGTGGCGCTGTCCGGGCGTGATCTGCCACTCCTGTTGCCGGTTCCGGAAGGCGTCGCCAGTGGTGCGCAATGTGTGCAGGACGCGTGCCACACGCCACCTCGGTACATCCAGGTTGCGGGCGATCGTTTCGGCGGTCAGCATCCCGCCCAACCTGAGAAGAGCGAGCACTTCGGCTTCGAGGGTGTTTGTCATCGGGTCACCTCGATCGGCTTGTTGTGGTCTGCAGTAAGCGGCATCGCAGACACCGCGATGGCGAGATTTCCGGGCGCTGAGCGAATGTGGAATAGCCTTGAGCGCCTAGCCCTGGAAGTCGACTGAGGCAGCGATTCCGGCCGAGTGAGATCGAACCGCCCGAGCTCCGCGGAGTGCTGGGGCACCTGGTCTACCTGACTGAATTGCCTTCCTGCACAGTGCCATTCGAGTTTGCTGCTGCCGTTGCTCATCTCGTGTTTCCCGTCCTGGTGGCTTGGGTAGAACGAGCACACCACGGCGCAGCTACCGGCGGCCGCGCTACGCTGTTGACAAACCGTGGCGCGGGGAACTGTCAACAGGCGGGTGGGTGCGCATGGACGCGGAAGCGACGAGATTGCTCGGCATGGAAACCGACCGCACCGGCGCGGAGCTGAAGCGACTTCGCGAGGCACGTGGGCTGAGCTATCGAGACCTCGGCGCGCTGTTGTTCTGTCACCACACGCAAATCGCACACATCGAGTCCGGCCGTCGATGGCCCAAAGATCGTGCATGGGTTGAAGCGGCCGATATCGCCCTCGGAGCTGCCGGGACGTTGGCTACAGCATGGGATGCTGACCAACGTCAGTTCGCGCGGCGGGCTGACACACTGCGAATGCTGGAACAGGCCGAGGCCGATTCTCGAGCACTGTTGGCGTTGCCGGACGTAGCGGACCTCGATGAGATTCAGTCCGGGATACACCGGATAGCTACCGGTGCTCGGTTCGAGCCCTACGACGGCACTCTGACGCGAGCATCGGATCTGCGCGTAGAGCTGATGCGCCGAATCAGGGTCGGTGCGCACTCACCGGCCGAACTGCGCACGCTCTACGCGGCATTGGGGCGCGTATGTGGCGTCTTGGCATACCTGACGTTGGATCTGGGGCAGGCTGAGACCGCCCGAATGCACGCTCAGGCCGCGTTCAAACTCGGCGACCGCGCGGACCACGACCAGCTGCGGGCGTGGGCGCGCGGAACGCAAGCGCTGGCGTTCCGATTCGACAAAGCCTTCGAACAGGCAGCCTGGGCGGCGTCTGACGGGCTCCGCTACACCAATAATTCGACCGGGACTTCGAAGCCTCGGCTCTTGTGCGGGTTGGCGGCGTCCGTGGCGAATCTGGGCGATTCCGGCAGGGCTCTGGAACTGCTCGACGAGGCCGAGCGTGCACGCGAGAGGGCTGCCGTTGACGAGTTCCCGGGGTTGTTCACGTTCACACCAGCGAAGCAGATCTACTACCGAGGGTTCTCGCTGATGTGGGCAGAGGACAAGAAGACACTGCGGAAGTCCGCGAGAGCGTCCGAGGATGCGATTGACGCCTGGCAGGTGCAGCGCTCACCGGGCGATGAAATGCTGTCGCAGATCTATTTGGCGACCGCAGAGGCCCGGCTCGGCGATCTCGACGGCAGCATCGCGGCAGTCACCCCGGTGTTGGAAAACCCGATCAGCGCGCACTTTTCGTGGGTCCGCAAGCGTCTACGCCAGCTCGATGGCTTGTTGGGCGAACACTTCCCGGACAGCGCGCCCGCCTCAGAGATGCGGGAGACACTGGGGGCATACATCCTCGCGAGGTAGCTTCGCGCCGACCGGGTTGTCCCGGAGCTTATTTCCCATCGGGGTGCCCGATTCCGGCGGCAGTCGGTCACCTTCGGAGTATGACCGCCGGTGGTTGCCAAGTGCCGTCGAGCAAGGTGTCCTCGGGCCAGTAGCCGCGCAGATAGAGGCTGAACTCCTCAGCGGGTGCGGGCAACCAATTGGCGAGATCCTTCGGGTCGGTCGGGGCCGCGCCGCCGACGGTTAGGGTCAGGGATCCGTCGTCACCGACGGTCAGGTTCTGGTTCTTGGTGCCCAGGGAGTAGCGGTCCAGACTGTTGGCGTGGAAGAAGTGGCGGGAGTTGTATACCGTCAGTGACCAGAACCCACGGACCGGCGGGAGCTGTCCGGTGGGGAATCGGACCTGGTAGGTGTTGGTCCCGTGCAGACGGATCCCCTGGTCATCGAGATCCTGGTAGTAGTAGACGGTTTCGTTCGGGGAGTTCACGAAGATGTTGGCTTTGGCCATTGCGGTGCGTGAGAGGTAGTCCGAGCCGAAGGTCGCGCCGTTGCGCTGGGTGGTCCAGTGGTGCGCGGCAGGCAAGCCGATGTTGCGGAACTCGAATACCTCGGCAAGTTCGCCGGAATCGGCATCGATAGCAGCTTGTTTCAAAGCGGCGGCGACGGTCTCGTCACGGTCGGCGGCGTCGAGGACTGCACTGAACCAGTCGTAGAGTGCTTCTTCTCCTGGCTGTGCGGGGACTTCGGCAAGGACCTCGGCGAAGGTGGTGAAGAAGGCTTCTGGTGGCACCCACTGGGTTTCGCGGTCGCTGCCGACTGCGTCGCCGCCGCCATAGGACGGAGCGGCGGACCAGTCGGTGATCTTTGCGGTGCCGTCGAACTCGGCCAGCGGATACATGCTGATCGCGTCCACAATCGGCGCGATCGCGGCGCGGTCTGCGGCGGTGTCGTCGAGGAACACACGAGGGATCACCACCCCGCTGCGGGTGTCGTAGCGGAAGACAGCGGTGATGCCGGGCGGGGTGTCACCAACCCAGGATCGGGGGGCCAGCAGGTAGAAGCCCGGTGCCGTGCCATACATCTTGCCCAGTTGCGCAAAGGAATCGGTGCGTTGATCGACCACTTGGTACACCCAGAATCGGTCGCCGAAATCGGGTACCTGCACCACCGAAGGCCCTCGCAAGGCGTCGAGCACACCGAATCCGTAGGTGACGTCCTGGTTTGGGCAGGCAACCAGGCGTTCCTCCGGCCTGATGTAGTCGTGCAGCATTCCGATCGTCCCGGGAGGGCCTGCGGGGACGATCCCGGCAAGCAAGCCTGGTCCGGGCAATTGCTCCATGAATATCCGACGGTTGTGCAGGTTGACCAGTGGCCAGCCCCAGAGGAACGCCACGCGCCCCAAGGCGGCGGCGTAGTCGGGAGTGACTTTCTGGCCGTCGAAACCTCCGGCACGAGACATCGGCGGGCTCCCTTGCTCGACAGCAGACTTCCCGTCACGGTAAGTGCGGCACTGTGTGGACGAATCATCCGAAACGGGTGAACCTGCGAGTGATCCGCCTGAACTGCGCGTACTCGGTGTCGGCGAGTGCCCGGCGGACGATTCTTGCCACGGACTACCAGTCGGGTTCGTGCCCTATTTCTGGCTCGTGTCTCCACCTGCCAGGTGTGGAGTCGGAGTCGAACTCGGGGTCAGGGCCGTAATGGTCACCGCTGAATGCGGCTTCGAGGGCGTCGGATATGGCCCTCCCTCCATGTTCGTGGGGAGGGCCTTCGGTCGGTTCCAGGTCTGCGGGGTCGATGTGCAGGCGTGTCCAGAGGGCAGCGGCGGGCATCTCGTCGGGCAGCGGGGGCGCCAAGCCGACCGCGGCGAGCTGGTGTTCTATATCGATGCCGGCCTGGGCGGCGGCCTCGATATAGCTGGCGATGACAGGCCAGGTTGGGTCGGCGCTGATGCGGGGGTCGATGCGGTCGACGGTCGTCGCCCACTGGTGTTGAGGTAGGTGGGTGTTGCCGTCGAGTTCGAGGATGCGGCGTTGCAACCGTTGTTGATGAAGGCGTTCGATCGCAATGTGTCGTGTGGGCCCGGTCGGGCGGTGATCGGACTCGGGCACGTGCAACCCTGCGCGCCAGATCGCGAGGTCGGCGAGCAGTTCAGGGTCTCGGCCGAGTAGAGGTCGCGCCCACTTCGGGGCTGTGCCGGTGGTCCAGGTGCGGGCGGTGTCGCTGACCTGTCGGGCGAGTTCGGCCACGATCCGTTCCCGCGCCTGCACGGGTGTGAGGGTGTCGGGGTCGGCCGCTTCGGTCGCGGTCATGGGGACTCCGGGCGTCCATGCCAGCGGGCCGGGTCCGGCCGCGTGGTTACCGCTCGTGTCGAGTCGCCAGTCCAGCACGGCGGCGGGATCGGTCACGGTGTCGAGTTCCCGCGCGGCGATCGCGGTGCGTAGTTCGGTGATCGGGTCGGCCCCGGCGAGTGCGAGCATGGCCAGGTGTTGGCGTAGGACCGAGTACGCGGACCTGTCGGTCAGTCCCGGAACGAGGCGTTCGGCGATGCGGTCGATGGTGTCGAGTCGCTCGGTGCCAATAGCGTTTTCGGCGGTCATGCCGAGGGTGTCCAGGTAGATGTCGACGGCGGGGCCGATGCGGCGGGCGGGGTCGAGGGCGTCGCGGAGTTCGGTGTGGGCGGATTTTCGTGTGCCATCACGGTCGAGAATGTGGGTCAGGTGTTCGACGGCGGTGCGGGGGTAGTGGGCGTCCACGGTGTAGATGTCGCCTTCGGCGCCGTCGAGTGCGGTGGCGATGTAGGCGTGGTTGGTGTGGCGCCCGCGTGTCATCGCGACGTAGAACTGTTGGCGTGTTTCACGCCCGGATAGGGCGACGTGGCAGGAATCCGCGGTGATGCCTTGTGCGGAATCGATGGTGGTGGCGTAGCCCAGGTGCAGGTGTTCACGCACATACTCACCCGGTAGACGCACGACGGCGGCGGTATCGCGGCCGTGTACGCGCCGCATGACGGTCACCGACTCGTCTGTGTGAACCTGCTGGATGGTCCAGGTGTAGCCGTTACGTACCCAATCGTGTTCGCTCAACCGGAGTCGGCGATCGTTGCGGCGGGTGCGCACGGTGTCACCGGCTGATGCCACCAATCCGTCGCCGAGGAACACCTGCGGGTCGGCGGCGGTGCCGGTGGGCGGGTCGCTGTGGGCGATTCGGTGGCTGCGGGCGCGGACGTTCAGGGCGGTCACGATGTCGTGTGTGGGTGCGAGCATGACCGCGTCGAAGCCGTTGGCGGTGTCGGCGGCCCATGCTTGGTAGGTGTCTTCGTAGACGCTGCCGAGGTGTCCTGCGTGGATTCGGCCGTTGTCGAGGTACCACGCGAGTGCGGTCGGGTCACCTTCGCGTATCCCCTTCGAGGCCAACGCTTCTCCTCGATGGGCGAACCGCACCACCTCGGAAAGGGCCGGTGTCTGTTGCGGTGAGGCGTCGGCCATGTCGGCGTCGACGCCACCAGCGTCGATCGCTGGGAGCTGCTGGTCGTCGCCGATGCATCGCAAGGTCGCGCCCCTCCCGGTCAGATACCGCAGCAGTTGCAGGCGTTTGGCGGTCGGCAAGGTGACGTGTTCATCGACGATCACCAACGTCGTATCGTCGATGTCGAGTACCCATTGCGGCAGGACCGGCGGGTGTTCGGTGGTCGCGGCGTCGCTGCGATGAGAGTCGATGGCGTGGAGAAGCTTGTCCACGGTTTCAGCGCGTGTACCGATCGACCCACCCAACACCGACGCGGCGGCGGCCGTGGGTGCCATGCCCAGGACGGTCCCTCCGGCGGATTCCCATGCGGTGGTGAGGACTTCCATGGCGGTGGTTTTGCCGGTTCCGGCGGGAGCGTTGGCGGTGTGTACGCGCAGTCCGGCGGTCGCGAACGATTCGATGACGCGGATTTGGCCGGGCTTGAGTGGCTGGTCGGGGTGTGCGGTGTTGTAGTCCGCAACTGCGATTGCGACGTGTCCTGGGTCGAGGATGCGTCCGCCGGGTTCGACCGAGAGTGCGATGAGTTCGGCTTCGTCGGCCATCGCGGATTCGGTGGTGTAGATCCGGGAATTCGCGCGCGTGTGCATCGGGGTGCCGTCGCGGCGGCGGAGCCAGGTCGGGACCGCGCGTAGGTCGGGTTGCTCGGTCACGTCGGGGTCGCCACGTGCGATAGCCGAGGATGGTGAAAGCGCCTGTTCGACAACCTCATCGACGACGCGTGGCCAGTCGTCGGGGGCGACGTTGCCGCGGATTTGGCGTTCGACTTCGGCGCGTAGGTTGAACTCGCGCCAGGTCGCGCGCCGCTGGGAAACCGCCGCCAATGCTTGGTCTGCGATGTGGGTAATGAACGCACGATCCGGTACCGGCCGCGGCGAGTGAGGCGCGGCCAGGACAGCCAGGATGATGGCGTCTACCGCGTCGGGGCCGCCCAATAGCGCTTCTGCTTCGGTACGCCAGGTGGCGCGTTGCTCGGTGCGGGAGCCCGGAACATGCTTCTTGGGACGGGTTTCCAAGGTCGCGCGTTGGGCCAGGTGGTGTACCTGGCCCGGTCCCGGTTCATGCCCGAACTTGGTCTGCCATTCGGCGCTGAGGGTGTCGAGTCGGTTGTTGATCGCGGCAGCGCGCCGGGACCAATGGTGGATCAATTCCAGAGGGACGCCGATGATTTCGCGGACTCGGACTTGGTCGGGGGTGCGGTCGGGGCGGGTTTCGAACCGGATTCCCAGCGCGATTTCCAGGTAGTGCTCGACGCGGGTGTCGAAGATTTCCGAGACCGTGACGACGCTTTCGTGCAGAGTTTTGCCGTCGATGGTGCGCCACTTGCCGTCGCTGGTCAGGACGCGGTTGGCCCACAGGACATGGATGTGCAGGTCAGGATCACCGGCGCGGGAGTCGCGATGTTCGAACGTCGCGGCGATCATGCCCTGCACATCGACTTGCCGGACACCGTTGCGCCCCAGCCGGGTGAACAGAGCTTTGTCCTGCGCGAAGGTCAACGCGTCGGTGGCCGCGCGGCGGATGGCGGTCTCGATCACTGCCTGAATTTCGGGTGTGCCGATCGCCCATAACACCGAGATGCTTTTCACGGTGCTGAAGGTGAAGTCGTAGCCGGCGACCGCGGTGCGGTCCGGGCGTGAGTTCTTGGCGATCCATCCGGACAGTTCGCGTGCGTCCAGCGGTGCGCGTTTGTATTCGGTGGTGAACATGGCGGTGGCGACGTCGGTGCGGATGCGGGCGCGGGTGTCGTCGGGGATGTGGGCGGTGACGCATGTGCCCGCGCTGGTGTTGTGGTCGCGGTATGCCTGGAACTTGGCCTTTCGGTAGTCGGAAACCGTTGTGTAGACGGCGTATCGGTTGCCCAAGCGGGTAGCCTTTTCGGCGCGGCGGGCTGCTTCGGCCGGCTGGATTCCGGCGTTGAGGTGCTGGGCTTTGACGTGTTCGCGGACCTCATCAGCGTTCGGGTGTAGCCCCTCCCCGAACAGGTTCTTCATCTGGTCTTCGGTGACCTCCGAACCGTCGGCGATGCCGAGTGCGGAAAGTCCGGTGCCATACCAGGTTCCGGGGGCTTCGCCGTGTTCGTTGTAGTACTCCGACAGGGAGGCGCGTCCGCGCGCGGTGGTGTCGTTAGCGGCGGTGTTTCGCATGTAGTACTCGTAGCCGTTGCCTGCGGCGACCTTGTGCATAGTCGCGACCATGCCTCCATGAGGCACCCATGAATTCGACTGCTGCAAGGGCGAATTGATGCGACCCAAGTCACTCTGAGCAACGATCGACAACTATGGGCAACGTTGGGCAACTTTCGACATTGGGCGTAATCGAATTGTGTCCGGCCAGCGGCCCAAGAACTCCGAGATGCAAGATGTCTGATCGTTTTAAGGGGAAGAGAGAGTGGAGGTTTGGATGGGGGTGGCGTGAGAGTAGCGGTGGAGCTTGGGCAGCGAGGGTTGGCGGTGCAGCGGGGCGGTTTTGCGGAATTGTTGGTTGAGCGGAGTGACGCGCGTTCGGGTTGTTACCGGGGCGGATCAGAATTGAAGTCGGAGCCGCCCCCAGGCGAGACCGCAGACGGCCGACGATCGGCGGCGGCAATCATGCAGTGCACGTGCGCATTACCGGTGTCTCCGACCTCGGCCGCCTCGATGGGTTGGTGGCGTGAGCGGTTGAGTTCAGGTCTACTGGAATGTGGAAGAGCCGTTGATCGGGCAGAAAGGTTTTGTCCGATGTTGATTCATGCTCTTCTCGATCCCCACTCGGCCGGGTGGAATGGCGACCGACGCGGAATCTTCGCGTGGTCGAGGTGGTCCGGAGTCGACGATGACTGAGTCTCCGCACGACATCGCGCGACGGCTTCTCGAGCAGCTCGGTGTGCGCGCCGAAGACCTTGTATCCAGATCGAATCCCGGACCGGTCCCGACTTTCGACGAGTACATCGCGCGCATCATCCCGACGGTCCGGGTGGGAACGTTGCGGACCTACCGGCCGTACTGGCAACGGCTGCGCGAGGACTGGGGTTCGCGGCGGATCGACGACCCGACGACGTTGGAGATGCAGGCGTTGGTCGAGCAGACCCGCGCGCGGGCGGTGTATCGTCGCAATTCTCGTGACGGTCGCTCGGCTGCCGAGCACATGGTCGGCGCGCTGCGGTACCTGTACCGCTACGCCGCCAGCGACGGCTATGTCCGAACGGCCAATGCCGCCACGGAGTTGGCGAAACCTCGCCGGCTTCCGAGCCCACGCGGTGCCATCGCAGCCGATCGACTGGGCGCGATCATCGATGCGGTGACCACGACCGGCGACGACAAGGAACTCGACACGCTGTTGCTGCGTCTCCACCTCGAGACCGCGTGCCGCACGGGCAGTGCTCTGGCGCTGCGTTCCTCCGATCTGGACGTCGGTCAGCGGTTGGTGAAGCTGCGCGGGAAGGGTGGCACGGTTCATTGGCAACCGGTCTCGTCGACATTGCTGGCGATGCTCACCACCCACGGCGATCGGGGTGCTGCGCCGGGCGAGCAGTTGCTGCGCTACCGGCACGGC
Source organism: Nocardia sp. NPDC060259 (assembly GCF_042728775.1). Taxonomy (NCBI): domain Bacteria; kingdom Bacillati; phylum Actinomycetota; class Actinomycetes; order Mycobacteriales; family Nocardiaceae; genus Nocardia; species Nocardia sp. NPDC060259. Next base: position 6,962 of record NZ_JBHXAY010000075.1, on the reverse strand, counting down.
CGTCCGATCACCCGCCGCAGATATGACCACCTGTGGATGCGCGCGGGCCGAGAGCTGCCCTGGGTTGCCACACAGCAGATCAGCACCCATTGGCTTCGGCACACGGTGTTGACGTGGGTGGAGCGGAACTTCGGCTTCGCCGTCGCGCGTGCGTATGCCGCTCACGCGGTCCACTACACCCCAGGTGGTGCCACGCTGACCTACGTTCGGGCGAGCGTTCACGAGGTTGCGGGGGCGCTTTCTGCGCTCACGGGCGAAGTCCATCCGCTGGCGGAGGACCAGTCGACAACTCCGCCTGCGTTTTCCCCGTTGCCTCTGCCGGAATGGCCACCCGGGAGCGTTGCCGGGCGGTGACTCTGTGCGGCTGTCGGGCGCCTGTGGCGGCAGCGGGGCCCCGTGGCACCGCTATGGACGGGCGACGAGTACTGAGGCCGAGGCGGTGCCGATCAGCTGGCGGGTGGCGACGGAGGTCCGCGCCCATGTCCGAACCACCTACGGCGCTGGGGCATCACGACCAGCGCCGCGCCGCGGAGGCCGTCGAGAGTGCTTATCCACGCCTCCAACCAATCCCGACAGCGGCGTCCGCCAATCGACGCGGTCTGCGAGATCGTGATTGCCGAAGACCGAGCCGCTGGCACGGCAGCAGACTGAAGCTCTTCTCGACATCCTGCGGTGGCACGCCACACAACGCCCGCCGTCTCCGTAGGCATCCAGCGTCGCTCGGCACCGCGCGGCTCGACAGAGGCCCCCTCACCAGTGCTGAGGGGGCCTCTGCCGCGTCGACAGGTCTCGCAGGCCCGCGTGGGCCGGTCCGGGATTCGGACCGGCCTGGGGATGGTCTGCGCCGAGCCGATCGCGTGATGTTCGGCCGCCGGAGAGCTCGCTGATGCGGCGGCTTCTGTGTGCCAGGTCGCGCCCACCGTCGGTGCGGTGCTTCCGCTCGAGCGTTCGGAAAACGACCCGCTTGCCGAATGCCGCTCTGCCGCTCGGTGGGGTCGGGTGGGTGTCAGGTGGGTTCGATGTCGGGTAGACGCCAGGTCTTGTCGAACAGGGCGGGGGTGGGGCCGTAGAAGCGGGCCAGCAGCTCGAAGTCGCCAGTGGGCGAGGTCGGGATCCAGTTCGCGGGCCGTTCGGTCGGTGGGTTCGGGCCGATAACCAAGGTGACTGAGCCGTCGGGGTCGCTGGTGAGTCCTTCAGTGTTGGAGGAGCGGCTGGCCCATTCGACGTCACGGATGAGGGTGTGGGTGTCGCGGTCGTAGGCGGTGATCGACCAGTACAGGGTCACCGGTGCGTCCGCGGGCACGGTGAGCTGGTAGGTGTGGGCGCCGTGCAGGCGGTTGCCGTCGCGGTCGCGGATGGCCATGAGGTAGAACTGGCCGCTGCCGAGCTTCTTGGCCGCGAAGAAGGCGAAGGTGTAGGTCAGGCCGCGGGCGTCGACCGGGTAGGAGTTCGGGTCACGGTAGCCGTTTTCAAGGGCCGTGATCAGCTCGCGCGACGCCGGCAGTGCCCATCGGCTGTCGGGGTAGAAGCCGGGGACGAACGCCTCTTCGTAGCGCTGGCCGAGCCAGCCGAACGCGGCGTCGACACCGCGCGTGAGCAGTTCGCGGGTGGCCTGGTCGCGAGCGAATGGGGTGCCTTTGGCGAGGCCGAGGGTGGCGAGCTGGTCGATCATCACCGCGTCGCGGGTCAGCCACGGCTCGGCCTGCAGGCGCCGGTCGAGCAGATCGAAGAACGACGAGTCGGTGGGCAGGGTCGCATCGAACATCCGGCCGTAGGCATCGAGGAACACCGTCTCGGGCGGATGGTCTGCCGCGGCCAGTGGGTAGAGCCGGGTCTGCCTGCCGTAGTCGACCGCGGCCCGGACCGCGTCCTGGCCGCCGCCGGTGAGGTTGGAACGCAGCAACGCGAAGCTGCTGTAGGTCTCGCCGGGGACCGGTATGTAGCCCTCGGGGACCGGGTCGGTGTGGCCGGGTGGCAGCAGGAGATAGCGGGCGCCGTTCCCGGCGTCGGCGCCGGCGGGGCCGACATCGGTCAGCGGGGTCTGCCAGGCGCTGTCGATCGACCCGGTGATCGAGGCGTTCGCTGTGGCGGCGGGGATCTCGAACACCATCGGACCGCCGGAGGTGTCGATGAACGCCATGAGGTAGACCGCGTCCGGGTTCGGGGTGAGGGTCTGGTTTTGCCAGTCCAGCAGCCGGGACCAGTACACGATCTGGTTCGGGCCCCCGCCCAGCGCGGTCGCCGCCTGATACATGGCCTCGAAGTTGACCGCGGGCACACCCCACACCGTCGCCGCGATCGCCCGCGCCACCACGATCTGATCTTGCAAGGGCTGCTCCATGGCCACAGCGTGGCTCGCAGAAAATGCTGCGGCCTCACCCATCCGGGGTGAACTCGACCAGGTGAGAGCCCGAGCGTGTGTTCGGAAGACGACCAATTTCCGAACACTTCCCCGGGCTAAGCGCGCCGCGCGGCGTGCCCGTTCACTCACGAGTCCGGCCGTTACCGGCCGGTTCCGGGGTCGGTACCGGAATGTGCCTGTACGCGTGCGCCGGGTTCGTCATACTTGTTGTCGGGTAACTGCGGATCTGCTGGTGTTTCTCCGGTGGATCGCGGTGTCCCGTTGACAGCTCTTCGGTACGGGTGTGCCCTCGGGGATCTGTTCGGGGGCATGCGTTCTGACGAGGTGCCCGGCACCTGCGTACCCGCCGCTGGCACCCCGCGAACTTCCGAGCGTGAGGATCCCCGTCACCGCCACACCACACGACCCGCCACTGGTGATCCGGTCGTGTCGTGTGTGCCGGTGACCTCGAACGACGGAAGGGGCAATGTCATGGACGAACGACCCGAGGACGCGATCGCCACAGGTGGGCAAGCAGCGGCCGCTACGACCGCCAACGGCGAACAGGCGGAGGGCATCGACTCGGTCTATGTGGAGATCAGAGACTACGAAAACTTCAACCAGACCAAGCCCCTGTATTACCACGCCGCGAACGGATCCCGGCAGCAGCTGAAGTACGACATGCCGTTCCTGATGTGGTGGCTGCCCCGCACAGGCGGCGTGTACTACCCGGTCGGGCTGTGGGACGGCCAGGACGCGATGCCCAAGGACCAGGTGTCCAAGGCCGACATCGTGCAATGGCGCATCCGCAAGCCGGATACCCACCACCAGCACCCCCTGCCGGACTACGTGTACTGGCCGTTGCAGTGGCGCCAGGGCACCGGCGGCTGGAAGAACGTCTACCAGCGCAAGGGCTCCAACTACTACCTGGCGGTCAACGGTAGCTGGTGGATGCGGGGCGTGCGCAGCGTGAAGAGCTACAACACGCCCTACTTCGCCTTCTATATGGACATCGAAGGCAAGGGCGACTCGTGGATCTCCGACGAGACCACCACCGGCAGCATCCGCATGCAGGACTCGGTGAGCCGACGGGCCTACATCGTCCCCCGTCACTTCGGCACCACCGACGACGACCCGTTCGGCTCCGCCACGAGCTTCAGCAAGAGCACCCTGGCGGGTATGTCCTGACCCCACCGGCGGGGTGCAGCCCCGGTAGTCACCGCGGTCTGCACCCCGCCGGCGCAGAGCCGAAACACTGGGCCTCGAACACCCAGATTGGGTGTTCGGAAAACGAACGTTCTGCGAACGCCTGCCTATCACGTCGTCGCGCTCGCGCGGATCCATCGACGTCCGGGTGTCGGAACCCTGTTGTCCGAATTGGGTTTTGGTCGAGGTGCTGTCACTGATGCCGAGCGCGCAAGCCCGGGATCGGCGGATGACACCTTATCGGCGGTCAGAAACGGGCAGCGCGGCGGCGAGAAATGCCGGGATCACCTCCCCTGCTCCGGTGCTCAGTACTGAGGTAGCGCGGGGTCGATCTCGGCGCTCCATGCGTCGATCCCCCCGGCCAGGTTGCGGGTGTTGTCGAAGCTCTGGCTTCGGAGGAACGCGACAGCCCGGGCGCTTCGGCCGCCGTGATGGCAGAGGACAATGATCAGCTTTTCCTTCGGCAGCTCGGCGAGCCGCGTCGGAAGTTCCTGCATCGGGATGAGCAGCGACCCTTCGAGGTGCGCAATGTCGAACTCCATCGGGGAGCGCACGTCGAGGATGGTCACCGGCTCTGAGGAGTCGAGCATGGCCTTCAAGTCGGTCACGTCGATATCGAAACCGTCGTCCATCGCAGTCTCCTGACTGGGTCTCAGCGGGGTTGGTCAGTGGTGGCCCGTCCGGGCCGGGCCACTGCCCACGATCGGGCACAGAACGGTGGATCTGGGACAGCTGCATGCGTAGGAGCCAGCTGATTATGCACCGCCAGATCTGGTGCACCGGCCTTTCCTGCGCCAGTCGCCGCGCGCGGATCACGGTTCGACTCGACGATAGGCCCGCTTATCGGTGGCCAGGCGGTGAATTCTCCCACTCGGAGCGGGCTGCGACGCCCGTGGTTCCGGATGGCGAGACGACGACACCCGGCCCCGCCGAGACGCGGAAGCCGGGTGCGCGAAAGCCGTAGTACCTACGGGCGGCTGGGGTAGATGCCCTCGACGGCCATGGCGTAGTGGAGTCCGTCGCCGAGCGTCTCGGCCGCGGCCTTGAGATTCGGCAGTGCGAAGGTTAGCCTCCCGTCACCACCGAACTTGTTGCCAAGCAGGCTGAACAGCGCCTGGTAGTCGGAGACCTTCAGAAGCTGCCCTTCGCACGGGAGCCAGCCCTGCGGCGTCCAGAAGGGGAAAATTGCGATCTGACCGAGAATCGGGTCCATGTGCTGAAAAGTCCTCTCATACAACGAATTTGAAGATCGGACGACCGCTGACGCGGCCCGCACATGTTCTACCGCAGCGCCCAGTCCGGCCACAAACTCCACCGACACTGGCCACGAATCGGTCGCTGTCGGCCGTGTGGCGGGCGCTCATCGGTAACCAAGCAGTGGGTGTTCGGTAAACGTTCGTCTACCGAACACCCCGCCCGCCGCCGAGGTGTCGGCGCACTCACAGGCGCCGGTGTTCGGAAACCCGTTCGGAAACGGCCAGTCTCGGACGCGGTTGTCGAACACGTTTCCCGAACAGGCGGAGGGGCAGGTCGGGCGCCTGTTCGGCCAGCAGCCCCGACATCGCGGTCACCCGGTTGCTGAAGTCGCACCGACTGGTCGTTGTCGGCCAGCATCGTCGTCAGCTCGTTGAGCTCGAGGATGATGTTGGAGATGGCGACTTTGTTGCCGACACCGACCTTCAACGCACTCGACAGGGCGTCGAGGGTTTCGCGGATCTTCTGGCCGTTGCCATTGAGGACCGGGTAGAGCACCCGGCCCAAGAGCGGGCCGAGTCCTTCCTGGCCCGGTTCGGGCTTGAGGGAGCGGAGGACTGGTCGATGGTCTTGTTCATCGTGTCCAGCACGGCCACCGCAGACTGTCAGGCCAGCGAGGCCGAGTACGCCCGGCTACGCCCCGACTGTTGACCCGTTTGCCCACGACAGCTCGGAGTCGACCTCGAGCTGTGCCGACTCGTCCGAGCGCTCGACAGAGCAGAGCAGAGGCGGCGGCTCGTATATGATCGGTGCTCACCAGCTTCGCGATATGTATTCGATCGCTCTCGATCACACATTTCCGAAGCTTTGATCCGGAATCTGTATGCGAGTCCCCTCTCGCGCACAGATTTGTGGCACGCATGCCACATTTGGAGCTCCAGCGTGATCGAGTGATCGCCGGTGAAGCTCCACCCCACCCGGCAGTCGGAGGTCGGCGATCGACAGCCGGATGCGTCGGCGGATGGCCGTGATCCCCCGCCCGGGCATACCGTGCGGGCATGCAGATACATCCCTATGGGGCGGACGACCTGGACGAGTTGGCCTCTCTGCGGGCGCAGCTGTGGCCCGACAGCTCTGTCGATGAGCATCGTGCCGACGTCGGCGAGCAATACGACGGCTCCCGCGTCGCGGCCGCGTTTCTCGCCCGCGACGATCGCGGCACGGCAGTCGGTTTCGGCGAGGTCGCACTGCGCCATGACTACGTCAACGGATGTGACACCTCACCGGTTGCCTTCCTCGAAGGCCTCTACGTCGCCCCCACCCACCGTCGAAGCGGAGTAGCCCGGGCTCTGTGCGCGGCGCTGGAGGCGTGGGGTCGAGACCAGGGCTGCACCGAACTCGGTTCCGACGCGCTTCTGACCAACGTCACGGGCCAGGAGATGCACGCCGCCCTTGGCTTCGCCGAACGCGAACGTGTCGTGTTCTACCGGAAGATCCTGTGACGCAGAATCCTGGCTCCACATCTGGCGTGAACGGCCCGCCTGCCGACGCCCGCATGCCCCGAATCAAGATCTCAGGATCGAAGGCTATTCAGCGAAACATGCAGCGAGACAATAGAATTCACTGATCTATAACCTTTCCAATCCGGACTGCTCACCGAGAGCTTGTTCGGGGCCGACACTCTCGAATCGGCCCCGAACCGCCGACGAACAGGACGAAGATGAACCGCACCACCGCCACCCTGCTCGGACTTCCCGCGATGATCGCCGGAGTCGTACTCGCCGCAGCTCCCGCCTACGCGGCGACCAGTGCACAGGTCAACACCGCCACCGTCGCCGGAAGCTCCTCGACCACCGTCAGCGTCAACTTCGGGTACGCCTGCGACGCCAACGGCCCCGTCCGCACCCTCTCCGTGGTCGCCGAGGACCCCGCGTCCGGAGCGCTCGGATTGACCCGCTCCACCCCGAACTGCACCGGGCAGACCATCACCCTCACCCAGCAGGTTCCGTCCCTGAACGGCCACAGCTTCGTCGCGGGCCACACCGCCAACGTCAGCGTCCGGCTCGACGATGGCGACGGCAACGAGGTGCTCTGGGTGACCAAGCAGCTCACCATCGCAAGCTCCTAGAGCGTCCACACGGGGCAGCCGGTGCGTGGAGATCGACGACTGCCCCACCCATAACCGAACACGGCAGGCTTCACCGTGGCGACACGGTGAAGC